>JBAXGN010000213.1 GCA_037139415.1 Verrucomicrobiota bacterium
AGATGCCGGTGCTACGGAGCGCGGACCTCCGGTCCGCGTGGATTTTGATGGGCTTCAAACGCTCGAAGCGTGGTTTGATTAAACGGAGCGGCACCCACATCCCTCGCCGGCAGGATGCCGGCGCTCCCAGGGATAATTGGGATTCGGTCATTGGGCCACGATCTTGTAAAACGCGGGGCAGCCGTCCATCGGCACTGTGTAACTGTTCTGCGGCAGCGTCGCCGGTAACTGAGTCGCCACCGGCAGGAACGGCCCGGTCAGATTACTACTTCGAAGGATGGAATACACCTCGTTCGTGCGGCTGAGCCAACGCAACGCCAAGCTGCCGTTCTCCAAGGTGAGCGGCGAGGTTAATCGCAACTCCTGCGCCGTGCGGGCAAACGGGCCGTACTCCACCGATCCCCCCGTGGTTTCCACCTCCACCAACTTGTACGTATAGGTCTCACCGGCTTGGGCGCCCGTGTCCACCACTTCATAGGTCGCGCCAATACCCCCGAGCAACTGGCCTTTGGAAGGAGTGAACCCGCCGACCGGTGTCAACGCCCCAGTACCGTCCAAGCGATACAGCCGGAAACCCAGCGTGTCCACTTCCGACGCCGTCTGCCAGCGCACCACCACCTGCCCTTGGCTCGTGCCCACCTGGAAATCATACAGCACCACCCGCGTCGTGTTGGGGGTCCCGACAATAAAGTCGCCAAAGCCAGTAATCCCGGTGGCCGCCGTGCTCGTACTGGTCCGCGTACCGGGCACCGCCCCGGTCCACCCCGCCGAGTAGCGTTTTGCCAGAAACTTGGTGGTATCGGCCCCGCCGACCACGTCGCCAGCCACAAAGTTAAACGTCGCGTCATAGGTACTGACCGCCAACCCGCCGCCCGCGCTCAGGGTCCAGTACCGCTTCACACTCTGGCTGGCAAGTTTGGACCCTTTGGCGGTGAATCCCGGATACGCACCCGGTGTCGTGTTGGCAGTAATATCGCCCGGCGTCGTCACGGTCAGATTCGCCAGCGCGACCGGCGTATAATTGGCCGCGTCGCCAACCGGGAAGGTGAACGACTGGCCCGAACCAAGGTTGAAGTCCTTCTGCACAGTACCGACCACATAGACACCAGAACCGCCCCCGGAAACCGAACCATCCGGGCCGAGGATTAGCTTGCTGGCACCCGTCGCCAGCTTGCCCGCCGTGAGGGTGAGGGTGCCATTGACCGTCAGACTGCCGCCAAGCGTGAGTCCCGCGCTGTTGTTGATCGTCAGATGATTAACCGCCGCCGGCAAGCCGTTGCCAGGCACTTGGGCGGCGGCACCGTTATAGGTGTAATTGGCATCGGTGGGAAACCCGCGAGTCGTGGTCTGGATGTTGCCACTGGCACCAGACGAGGTGATACCATCGGCGGAGCCAATGCCCAGCGTGCCGCCGGAGCCCAACGTGAACGCCGCGCCGGTAATCGTATAGGTCCCGCAGTTCAACCTTCCCTCGCTGCCCACAGAGGCAGTGCCGGGGACCACAAGGTTGCCGCCGAGCGTGAGGGCTCCGCTGCCAGTCGAGGTGACCGTGAAGTTACCGCCAACAGCGGCGGGGTAGCCACCCAACACGATGTTTCCAGTCTGGCCGGGACAGTTCCAGGTGAAATGGTAAAAGCTCTGAGCCCGCCCGCCTGGCAGAGTCGTATTGCTGGTGTAGCCGGCGATTTCGCAAATCGAGCCCGCGCGCCATTCGGCGGTCGGGATCGTGCCTGGCGTCGTGGTGAACAGGTGCCGGTACGTGGCACCGCTGAAAAACCGCAACAAGCCGGTCGCAGTGATGGTGTCGGAGTTCACCAAGGCGCCGGCATTAAACACGACGAGCTGGCTGCCGCTGTTAATGACCACCACGCCGTTATTGACCAGCGAGCCATAGAGTTCCAAGCCCGGCACGCTATCGCTCCGCACCGTCAAGGTCACTCCTGGGTTGACGGTGAGCTGTCCGCCGCGCTCGACATAAACCTGATCCACCGCCACATCCGCCGTGACGGTGACGGTATGGTTGGATTGGACGGTGACCACGCCCATCGTATAATCAGGCGCATTGAGGGCGTTGTCCCAGGAGGCACCATTGTTGGTCTGCCAGGTGCTGGCATCACTCCAACTGCCGCTGCCCAGAGTGCGATACGCGCCCGTGGTTAGCACGATATCAATGGCCGCCGAAGTGCCCGTCTTGCTGTTATTGGTGTCAGTAACGGTGATGGTCACACCGGTTTCCACCGTCTTGTCCTTGGTCGGGATACTGGCGACGCCGTTGATATTCGTGGCGATGATTTCGTCGGGCTCCGTAGGCTCAAACGTCCCCTGCGCGCAACCATCCCAAGTCATATTGGTCGAACTGCTGGTGAACGTGACGAGGTTGCCGCTCGTGTTGGTGACGGTATTGTTGTTCGCGTCCTGCGCCGTGGCGTAGGTGGTGAACGGGACGCCGGCGGAGAAAGGCGGCGCGGAGAACGTGACAGCATAGTGGTGGAGTACACCCGGATTGACCGCAAAGGGATCGCTCACGCCGCTCTTGAGCGTTCCGGCATGGTCGGCAACGGTAATGGTGACTCCCGCCCCAGCCTTGGTCAGCGTCACGCTCTGGCCCGAGAGCACACCCGCCGTGAACGCGCCCGACTGCGCCGGGGTGACCGTGCCGCCAGCGCCATCGCCCGTCTCGGTCAAATCCACCGTGCCGGTGAACGTGGGTACCGTGTTATTATTCACATCCTGCGCGGTGATGGTGGTGATCGTGAAGGGCGTTCCCGCCGTCTGCGGGCCGGGCGTGGACACGGCAAAATGATCGAGGGAACGGTTGCCGACGTTCAGCTTGCCCGTCCCTTGAAAGTATGTGTTCGACTTGTTATCCGCCGCCGAACTGGTCGAGCCCCAGGTGCCCGCCAACTGGAGCGCGCCGCCGAGCGTGAGTGAGCCGACGGCGCTGTAACTGCCGCTGGCGTAGGTCAGGTTAAACTTGGCGCTGCCGGCAATATCCACGTTGCCGTTGATGGTGGCGGGCGTGGCGAGGGTCTTGTTCCCGCTGCCGCTCAATTTGAGGTTGGCATAGGTCAGCGCCGCAACGGTTTGCGCCGCGCCGCTGTAATGGATCGTGCTGCCGGCATTGAGATTGACGCCGCTGGTGAACGTTGGGAAGGCATTGCCGCCGCCCAGCATCAGGGTGGCGTTCGCGCCCACGGTCAACCCGCCAAAATTTACCGCGTCCTCGCTGACCGTATATGCCCCGGTGTCGAGCGTGCCGCTGGCAATGGTAAGCGTGGACACGCTGTTGACACTCACGCCGAGCGTGACAGTGGCGGAACTTTTGGCGATGACAAGCGAGTCAATGGGAGTCGGCGTGGTGGTGCCGGTGAGGGCGGAAGGCGAACTTCCCGTGAAATTCAGGTTGACCCCGGGGGCATCAAACGCGCCGTTATTGGCGAAGTTACCGGTCACCGTGATGTCCACCAGGTTGGTGAGGCTGCCGCTAACCTGTAAATTATTGAATACGGTCGAACCAACACCGCTAATTTCACTGGTGCCATTAAACACCACCTGGCTCGCGCCGCCATCAAAGATCCCGTTATTGCCGAGGCTCCCGGCCAGCGAATGGGTAAACCCACTGCCCGCATGGAAGGCGGACCCGCCATCCACCTGCAAGTCGCCCGCCAACGTCCAGTTGGAAACCGGCGTGAGGCCGGCGGCATGGGTGTTCGCGATATGAACGGAACCGAGGGCCAGCGCGCCGCTACTGAGCGTGATGTGTTTGGCACCGCTGAAGACCACCGTCCCGGAGCTGGCAAAGCCGCTGCCCAGAGTCAACGTGGTGTCGCTGGTGGGACTGAAGTTCAACGTGCCACTGCTGGTCAGGGTGCCCAGGTTGGTGACGGTCCCATAGAACAGATGGGTGAACCCGCCACCATTAAAGCTGGCCCCGGAACCGACGGTGAACCCGTAGTAAACCGTCCACCCAACGCTGGCGGTCACGCCGCCGGTGTTGTGGATGTTCACATTCGCAAACAACGGGGAGGCCGACGAATTCAGCACCGGCGGGACCGTCCCGTTAAAGTTGACAATGCCGGAAGAGACGGAGTTGATGGGGGTGAGCAACTGGATGGTCTGAAGGCGCGTGCCGGTGAACGTGGTGGTGCCCGCGCTCGACATGCTCCCGCTGTTGAACAAATCCCCGTCAATCGTGTGGGTGCCGGTACCAGCGGCGTAGCTCCCCGTGATGGTAGCGTTACCCTGAATGGTAATGTCGCAATTGGCCACGGTGTAACTGCCGGGCACCGTCAGGTTTTTGAAGGTCGTGGCCCCCGTCACGGTCTGGTTCGTCCCATTCAGAATCACCGTGCCGATGCCGGCGGTGAACGCGCCCAGGTTGTTCCAATTGCCCAGCAGGGTCAGGGAATGGGAACTGGCCGCGAGCGTAGCATTGGTGATGAGCAGATCGCCCGCCACAGTGATGGGGCCCGCCAGCGTCTTGGGGGTGCTGCTGCCATTGGTCACAATCAGTTGGCCGTAGGTCGCCGCCGCAATCGTCTGGCTCCCAGCCCCGTAGTATTCCACCGTGGAAGCACGGTCGAGCGTGAGGGTGGCGAAATTCGTGGGGAAACTGCCCGCCGTCCGCAACCGCGCCCCGGCCGCGACCGAAAGCGCCACCCCGCTGGAAGCGGAGTCAATGGCATAGCTGGAAAGATCCAGCGTGCCCGCAAAAACGTCCGCGTCGGCGGCGACGCTGAGGTTACCGGCCAAGGTGGCCGTGCCGGACGGCTTGTTGATATCAAAATCGTGGAAGGCACCGGCGTTGATAGTCTGCGCGCCCGCGCCATTGAAAACCACCTCGCCACCGCTGCTGATGTCGAGCGTGCCACTACAAATCCAATCGCCACCCACTGACAGGGACATGCCGCCCAAGTCCAGGATGGCCCCGGCGCCGATGGTCACAGTACCCGCCACCGGCAGCGCCGCATTGAGCCGGAGGCGTCCGCCCGTGGCCACCGCCAGATTGCCATAGACAGTCGCCGCGGACGCAAGTGTGGCAATGCCCGCGCTTTTATTGACCGCAAGCTGATGGTAGGCCACGCCGGCGACGGTCTGCGCTCCGCTGCCAAGGTAATTGACCGTGCCGGTGCCCGCCGTGAACGTGCCACTGGTCTGAAGGAAACTGCCCGCCAAATTCAACGTGCCCGCGCCAGTGAAGGTGAGGTTGGCGCCGCCGGATTGGACCAGATCATTCGTCACGTTCACCGTACCGGAACTGAGATTGAGATTGATCGCGTGTCCGCTGGTACCGTCGCTCAACGCCAGATCCCCGTTCACGCTCAGGGTCTGCGTGCCGACCTGGATGGTGTGGGTGACGTTGTTCGTCCAACTGCCAGCCACATTGCCAACGGTCGCCAACGAACCACCGGTGCCCAGGGTCAACGTGATCGCCTGCGCGCTGCCAAACGAAATGCCTTTAACCTCGGCCGCCGAGGTGATGGTGGGCTGGTAAGTGACGTTGGTGGTGCCCAGTTCCACAATATTGTTGGTGGTGGGAGGCCGGCTCGGGCTGCCGGACACGATCGTCCAATTTCCCGCCGTTTCCCAGGCCGTGCTGACCGCGCCATTCCAGCGCACAATCCCGTTGTCGGTGGCCATGGTCCAATGCCCGGCGAGGTCGGTGAGAGCCGCTTTTTCCACCCATTGGTCCGTGGTGCTGTTGCCCGTCTTGCCGGACAAGGCCCATGTGCTGCCGCCGTGGTTCCACAATTGCATGGTCGTGGCATCGTTCCCATTCAGCTCCGAGTTCTGATAATACGCGCGGAACGTGGCGCTGTAAGCGCCGCTCGCGGCCAGGCTCACGGTGTATTGCCGGTTGATGGCGGCTCCGGCCGGGAAATCACCGATGGTTCCAAGCGCCGTGACGATGGTCACGGAACTGACACTCGTCAACGAGGCGAAGGTGATGGTGGTAAACGGACCTTCAAACGCGTAGGGAACACCAGCCGTGAACGCGTGCTGCCGGGTGATGGTTCCGAGCACATGGCCGCTGCCGGTGCGCGTGGTGGTGAGGGTCAGAGTGTTGGGGCCGGTGTTCAGCGTGCCGCTCGCCATGTCCAGCGTGGCGACGCTCACCGTGTTCGAGAGGTTGACCAACAGACTGGAAGCCTCTTTGTTCACGCGCAACTGGTTGAACGCCGTCGCGCCGACAATGGTGGAATCGGCCGGACCGACCAGCTCGACCGTGCTGTTACCGGCATTAAAGGTGCCGTAATTCAGCCAGTGATGGCGCACATAATTTGTGTAGGCACCCGCCCCACCGCTGAACACCGCGCCGGAATCAATCGTGAAATCGCTCCAGACGGTGAGATTGCCACCGGCGGTCTTGGTGCCGCCGGCAGCGATTTCCAGACTGTCGTAGGTGATGGGAAGCACCGTCTGGCTGTTGGCGCTGTTATAGACAATCGTATTCGGTCGTTGGTTGGTGACATCGAAGGCGCCAGCGCTCAACGTCGTGTTTCCCGCCAAACGCAGGACGGCATTCGCCCCCATCTGCAAAAGCGTGCCGTTCAATCGGGTATCAAACAGATTGGCCGTGCCGTTCAAGACGGTGGTCCCGGTGAAAGTGATCAATCCGGCGGTGGCGGAGAGACTGCCAGCCACACTCAAGTTCCCGGACAGGGAAAAACTACTGGCGGTGGTGACGCTGCCCGGAACATTCAGGCCACTGAACGCCATGGTGCCTGATCCAGAAATGGTCTTCCCCGTACCGCTAAAAGTAATGGTTCCGCCGCTGGCTGTCAGTGAACCGTTCACCGTCAGATTCTCCGCGACCGTGAAGGAAGCAGCGGAGCTGATGGTGCCGGAAATGGTGAGCTTGTTGAAAGCGATGCCGGTGCCGCTGATGGACTTGCTGGCGCCACTCATCGTCACTACGCCGACGCCACCCGGCGTGTGGGTAAACGTGCCGGCACCGGTAGTGCTGAAATTGCCGGCCACGCTGAGGCTCGTGCTGGCATCGGCGGTAATGCCGGAGCGGGCCATGACGAGGTCGGTGAAATTGTTCACGCCACCGCCGGAGAGGCTCCCGTTCACGCCGTTCATGGTGATCGTGCTCGAAGCGCCGGTGAACGTCCCATTGTTGGTCCAGTTACCGCCAATGGAATGGGAAAAGGCGCCGCCATTGAAGGTCGTCCCGCCGCCAAGGGAGACATTTCCATTCACCGTCAAGGCCGCCCCCGCGGTGAACGCCACGGACGCCCCCGGCACATTGGTGACGCTCAGCCAGTTGCCCGCGATCGTGAAGGCGACTCCCGGCATCGTCTTGGTGGCCGCACCGCTGCTACTCAGGATCAGATGGCCGTACGTTTCCGCCGTGACGGTCTGGTTGGTGCCGTTGTACTCGACCGTACTCGTGGAAGCGAGAGCGTGCGTGGCATAATTGGCCGGAAACGTACCCGTGCCGCCGATTTTCAAGGCCGCCCCCGCCGCCACACTGACCGTTCCGCCCGCCACGGTCGTACCGCGACTGGCGGTGAACGTGGCGAGGTCCAGTGTACCAGCGGCGATATCCAGATTCCCGGCCGTGGCGGACGAAGAAACGAGCGCAGGCAAATTCGCAATAAGCGTTTTAACGCCACTGCCGCTGATGCGCAGGGTGGAATAGGTGAGGTTGGTCACAGTCTGGTTGCCGCTGGCGGCGTAATCCACCGTGCTGCCCGCGCTCAACGTCTTGGTGCCGCTGAGCGAGTAGTTGCCGGTGAACGCGGAGGCGCGAACCAATAGCTTTCCACCGTTAGCCACGGACAAGGTGCCAGCGCCGGACACGCCCCACCCGGCACCGGCACCGGGATCCAGGGTGCCACTGAGCGACAAGGTGTTGGTCACGCTGATGTTGCCAGCGAGCGTGGTGGTACTGCTGGCGTTGATGACCAACCTGCGGAAACCGGTGGGCACACTGCCGGCAAGGGTCTGCGATGTGCCACTAAAGGTCACCGTGCTACTCGAGCTGGAGCCCACATAAATCCCGGAATTCGACCAATTCCCAGTGAGGCTGATCACCCGGGTAGTCGATGTTGACGTATGCGAAATTCGGCCGTTGGCTCCGATGGTAATATTCCCGGAAACCGTCAATCCCCTGGAAATCGTGAGCGTGGAGGCTATTGTACCCGTGCCCAACGTGAGGGATCGGCAAACGGAGGTTGCGCTGATGTTGGGTTGGTTGGGCCCAGTAAAATTGGCGTCGCCGATGATGGCATCCAGACTGGCGGTGGGTACTCCCGCCGTCCAGTTGGCGGCGGTTGCCCACGCGGTGCTGCTCGTGCCTTTCCATGAGGTTTGGGCATGGCCGAGCGAAGCCATTAACAACCACGACCACACCACGAGCCGCAGCGTTTGCGCAGCCGGGCTTCCAAATCGAATAGCTTTTGTTTTCATGATAGTACCCTTCTGCAACTCAATAATACTGTGATCGCCTCGAAAATGCCGCTTCAATTAAATGAGCGAATCATCCGGAACAAAACGCACCGTTGAATCAGGCATAAGAATACCAAAATCCGGGAGCCAAGTCCATTATTTTCGGCACTTGCATGCGGGGCCGCGCGGAGGACCTGGGAGCGCCGGCATCTTGCCGGCTAGTTTTCCTGACAGGCTTTAGACGCACGAAGCGTGGTTTGATTAACCGGAGCTTTTCCCGCGTCCCTCGCCGGCAGGATGCCGGCGCTCCCAGGGGGATGCTAACCGATTCGCCGGCCATATTTGATCGCCAGACGAAGGGGGCGGAGGACATAGTAGAGCGGCCAGAGCGGCCGCGGCAGTCGAATCCAGTTCCGCTCGTGGATGCAAGGGTGACTGAGGGATTGTAGCCGGCGCAACCAAGCAACGATTCCCGGTTGGAGCAGCCAAGGAAGGGCGAATGACGGGGCGTGGAACGTACCCCGGCGGAGGTTGTCGCGCAAACCACGCGTCGCCAGCCGGGCCAGCCGGTGAATGTGCCGATCCGTCCCCATCAATGACCCGACCGGTCCCGGGATGGCCTCGCCGAAGTATTCCCGCACCAAAAGGACGGAGACCCCCAAGGCGGCGGTTTGCTGGGTGCGCCGGGCCTCGGCGGCCACGCGCGCCCAATCGTCCGGGGCCAACCGCCGGGCCGCCGCGTGGAAATCGCACAAGTGCCGCAGGACATTCCATCCGTGGGCCGCCGCATGCCGGGCCTGAAACAGGAGCGTCTCGACCGGGGACATGACTGGCAGTGACACCCCTTCCGCCTCGGCCTTGTGGCAGCGGCTCCAGAATGACTCCGCGACCTCGGCCACACCTAGGTCCTCATGCCCGAGTGACCAATGCAATTCGACCGTCAAGCGGTCCCGCTGGCGGAAGAAGCTTTGGTGATACCCGAAATCGAGCAGGAAATAATCCGCTTCCTCGGGGGTTAGATGCGGGTAAGGCCGCGTAAAGCCGGCGGCCAGCAGCGTGGCGGTCGCCTGGCCGAGCTGCCCGGGCGGCACCAGCAGGTCGAGATCATTGCTGGCGCGCGCGTCCAGTCCCCCGTACCCGGTGATAGCCAGTCCCGGACCTTTCAGGCAAACCACTGGAATACCGGCCGCTTGAAACAGGTTGAGCATGGCTTCCAACCCCCGCAGCAGTTGCAGATTGCGGGCCAGCGTCCGGTGCAGCCACCCGCGCAACACCTGCTGTTCCCGCGCGGGAACAAGGTTCGCCGCGCACGCGAGGAGGGTGCGCGCCGCCAAGGGATGCACCCCATGCGCATGGGCAGTCGTGAGAAAACGGTCCCAATCCACCCCTTCCGAAATGGTTCGGGCCAACCGCGCCGCCGCCCCGGCGTCGGGATACGCTTGGGCGGCCAGCAACAGCAACCTCCCTTCGGGCGGGAGAAGCGCGTCATCCGTTGGCTCCGCAGTCATAATCTGAGTGTGCGCAAAACGGGTCTTTGAAGCGAGCTTTTTTGTGGCGGGACCTGCGAAAAGCTCCCGTTAAAAACTTGAGCCGGAACCGCCACCGCCATCGCTCGTTGCCGCTTGTTCCGAGTTCAAACGCATCGGCAACTGATTTCCCGCTCATTCAACTGCCATTGGGCCGATTCAGCCAGATCAGGTACGCGTCGTAGTTCCAAGCCAGCGTCAGTGCCAGCAAGACCAACAGGGCGGCCGCCAAATCCCGTTTTCCGAAGGAGTCGGATTCGCCATGGGAGCGCGCGAATTCGAGCAGCGCGCCGGTGGGGCAGCCGTATTTGCAGTAGGGTTGCGGCAGGATCAAGGAGGCAAGTAACCCACCGAGTGCCAAAGTGATGGTGGACCAGCCCGCCCCGCAGAACAGGAAGGCGTCAAACAGTTCCAAGTCGGCGAGATCCATGGGCAGTTGCAGCATCACCGTACAGATCACCACCACCAGCAGCAGCCACGGCACGAGCCGCAGCCGTTGATCCAGCCAGGCAGGCAGCGTCACGCGCCAACGCTTCCGCCCGAAACGCCCCGCCCATGGCGGTGATGTCTGCCAGCGGAGTCCCACCATTCTGCAATTTTTCGTATTGGCTTTGATCCGTGCTATCCACATTAATGTGGTGAAACATGGAAAAACGATAGGCGGGTAAAAAATCACCGCCAGAAGATAGAAGCTGGGAGTCAGGAGCTAGAAAGGGCTAGAAAAAGTACTTCAAAAGTAGTCCAAAACTACACCGACTTAAGCGATGCACGGGTGTAGCTTAAGGAGATGCTTAATTCATAAACTCTTGTGAAACAGGAGGTTGTTTAATTTGCGCCGCCTGACGGCGGCGGCTACGGCAGGGATGAGTGGTGTAGTTTTGGAAATTGTGATGTTTTTGTGATGAAATAGATTTTTCGCACCAAATTGTGATAAAAATGTGATAAATTGAATTTTTTATCACAATTCTTTGACCGCCGACTTTTGCAGAAAAATGGACTGGCAGAAAAATCCGAAACCAGAACATGGCAAAAAGATGATGAACAGAAGGTAGAGGCTGGGAGTTTGGAGCTGGAATCCGCAGAAGCCCGCCAATGACGCCAATTGACGCGAATAACGAACAAATCCGAAGACCGAAAACCGAGATCCGAAAGAAATCCGAATGCCGAACCCAGAGCAGGAAACTTTTGCAGAAAAATCTATTGGCAAAAAATGGCAGGTAAAAGATTGCCGAGCAGAAGATAGAAGCTGGGATTCCGGAGAAGACCGCAGCCCGCGAAGCACGCCAATTGACGCGAAAGGGGATCGCCATTTCGGGGTTCGAAATTCGGGCTTCGGACTTATGTTTATGTCATTCATGGGCGTCAGAATACCATGGGGCTCAGAAAGGTGGTTCCCTCCGGGAGGGAAATTCGGAGGGAGCCAGTGAACAGTGATCAGTCATCAGTCATCAGAAAGCCGAGTCAGTTTCACAACCATCTTGTCATCGCCTCACTGAACAGGGTGCGCTAGATCAACACGTTGCGTTGACGATCAAAGCTATTGCAGCCCGTTTGCACCTGGGCAGGTGGAAAAGCGCCCCGACGCGACTGCAACAAAGAAAGCGAAAGGAAAAATCAGATAAAACTGTGCCGCTGTCATAGTTTTGACCCCTTTTCTGACCCTTTTTCGCGCAAACAATTAGAGTGGAATCTGGATCACCATGCTTTGCCATTCCCTCAGATCAGTGGCTTGGGCGATCAGTTCCAGATCGCGCACGTAATCTCCGATGGTGCCGCGCAGTTGGTGTCCAAAAACCAAGCCAGTAAAAGGCTTTCCTGCTGCCTGCCAACGCTCAGCCAACGCTTTAAAGCGAATGTCTTGGGTGAACAGCACACGGCTGGCTTGCGTGGCAACTTGTAGAAGGTCGGCGTCGGAAAGCTGTTCGGTGCCTTCTTCAATCGCATGCAGAACATTCACACACCGTCGCCGCAGTTGAGCGGTGATAGCCATGGGCACATGAACATCCAAGTAAAGTGCAACGGGCATTAGCGTTGACGAAGTTGACGAAGTCTGAGGGCAAAGGGAATTGGCGATGCCTGAGCGGACTTTTCGGCGGTTTCCAATTCCATGGCAATTTCGGCATCCACTGTGGCTTGGTGGTCAAAATAGTAACCTAGCGCGGCGTGCGCTTCCGCCAAAGCAAGCGCGGGGTGCTGACGCACGATTTCTTCCGCTGACCAGCCGTGGGCCAAGTGGTCCATGACGATTTGTGCCACGCGCAGGCGGGGATGCCGTTCCAAGCGCGCAGGCTCGCCGGGTAATTTCGTAATGTGCGGGTATAACAAATCAACAGTCATAACTGAAGCATGGCATTGAAATGAGGTGAAGTCAACGGAAATGGCCTCTTCGTGCTTTTGCTTTGCTTGGTTCCTCGCTGTTTTCAGTGGAATATAGGGCCAGCCGTAGTCAAAGTGGATTTTCCTGGAAATTGTTTGACGAAACCCGATGGCGGCCGCTAAACACCAACGGTGTTTCGACCTCCAGCCCAGGTAGGTTCGCGTCCCCGATACCCCAGCGCGAACCAACCTTATTCCAAATCGCTATCAAGATGAGACTAATTCGCTGGTCTTTTGAGCTGCTGGCTTCGTTGCTCGCTCGTTACAGACCGCTACGGGTATGCGCCTCGCTCGCGTCTCGCCAGCCGTCCAAAATCCTGCGCGCCTTAGTCTCATCTTGAAAGCTCATTGGAATTATATGTTCCCCGCGATGAACTGAGTCATTGTTTTAGTCTGACCCGGTTTTGGGACGGCAAAGACAAGTGATCAGTGACCAGTGACCAGTAATCAGTAAAAAGGAATGGGAC
>JBAXGN010000214.1 GCA_037139415.1 Verrucomicrobiota bacterium
GTTGTCTAAAATAAGGGGTCGTTTTTACGCTTCAAGACAAGTGACTGGAAACGCCGCGACAAGTGACTGGAAACATTACATCGGGCCGGTTTGCGGACGCCGGCAGCGGGGGCCGACCGCCGCCAGTTCGCCATCCGCCAGATGCCGCGCCACCGTGGCCTGGTCACAATTCAGCAGCCGGCACACCTCCACGGCGCGCAGGACGCTGCGCCCGTGGCCGATAACCTCGGCCAGCACGACGTCCTCGGCCAGGTCTGCGCCGGGCATCACCGCCTCCGGCTGCTTGAACGCCGCCAGCGAGCGGTGCCAGATGCGCAACTCCCGCCGGCCCGAGCCGGCCCGGGCGATGTTCCAGGCCCAGGGCAGCCGGCCCTCGTCCAGCCAGGTGAGGATGCGCGGCTCGCTTTGCCCGAGCCACGCCATGGCCGCGCGCACCGGCCACAGCGGCAGGCACTGCTGGCAGACCGGATGATGCGGGCGCGGGCGGGGCGGACTGGGCGGAAGCAACCGCCGCGTCCGGTTTTGGCAATGTTGTATGTTTCTCATATAGTGCAATTATGTTATATGTATGAAAATAAACCCGGCGCCACCCGGCGTCAACCGAAAATATAAACTATTTATAAAAGCCAATTAATGTTTTATTACACAATAAAAGCCAGCCGGAAGCCGGGTTCATTTAGCATTCCGCAGGCGTGTGTTTGTATCGCCGATCATCTGGTTTTGATTATTTGCCATGTCCGAAGCCATTTTTCTGCAAACGTTTTCGGTTCCGATTTTGCCTCCCGTTTTGCTTGACCGCCATCCCCGGCCAAGTAGTCTTGCACTCATGCACCTTAACCACGCTGGCTTGCGCATGGGACCATTCGCCTTTGGCGGAGTCACCCGCATTTCTCCCCACCCCCGCAGCCGTCAGGGTAAGGAGCCGATCCATTCCGCAATCCGCAATCCGCAATCCGGAATTCCATTCGCCTCATGACGGCTTCCCCCTCCAAAACCCCTTGGTACCGCATCCTCTATGTCCAAGTGCTCCTGGCCGTCGTCGCCGGGATTATCCTGGGCTACCTTTATCCCCAATGTGGGAAAAGCCTAAAACCGTTGGGCGACGGCTTCATCAAACTGATCAAAGTGATCATTGCGCCGATTATCTTCTGCACCGTGACACACGGCATCGCCTCCATGGGCAGCCTGAAAAAACTCGGGCGTATCGGCGGCAAGACCATCCTGTATTTCGAAGTGGTCTCAACGGTCGCGCTCCTCATCGGACTGATCGTCGTCAACATGCTGCGCCCGGGCGCCGGGTTCAACATTGATCCCAAGACCCTTGACCCGTCGTTGAGCCAAGCCTACGCGCAGAAAGCGCACGCCATGAGCACCACGGAGTTTTTGCTGAACCTGATCCCGCAAACGTTTGTGGGCGCGTTTGTCTCCGGTGATTTGCTACAAGTGCTGTTGGTGGCCATGTTGACCGCCTTCGCGGTTTCCGCCATGGGCAAGCAGGGTGAGCCGTTGCTGGGCGCGATTGAATACGGCTCCAAGGTTTGCTTCGGCATCTTGCACATCATCGTCAAGGCGGCGCCCATCGGAGCATTTGGCGCCATGGCGTTCACCATCGGCAGTTACGGTTTGAGTGCCTTGCAAAATCTGGCCATGCTGATGGTCGGATTTTATCTGACCTCGGCGGTGTTTGTCTTCGTGGTCCTGGGGTCCATTGCCACCTGGTGCGGCTTCTCCATTGTGCGCTTCCTGTTTTATATCAAGGAAGAGCTGATGCTCGTGCTCGGGACGAGTTCCTCGGAAACCGCTCTGCCCGGCATGATCGAAAAAATGCGGCGCTTGGGTTGCAGCGATTCCACCGTGGGTTTGGTGATCCCCACCGGCTACAGCTTCAACCTGGATGGCACGAATATCTACATGGCCATGGCCGCCGTGTTCCTGGCCCAAGCCACCAACACGCCGCTCGATCTCCAACATCAACTCAGCCTGTTGCTGGTGGCGATGATCACCTCCAAGGGAGCCAGCGGAGTCACCGGCGCGGGATTTGTCACGCTGGCCGCCACGCTCGCGGCGGTGCCCGGTGTGCCGCTGGAATCACTGGCGCTGTTGGTGGGCATTGATCGCTTTATGAGCGAATGCCGCGCCCTCACCAACCTCGTCGGCAACGGCGTCGCCACCTTGGTCATCAGTCGTTGGGAAAACGAGGTGACCGGAGCGGAACTGCGCGAACGCCTGGCGAAATCGTAATCTTCATCGTCATGTCCGGTTGCCCGGCCCTACGGGCGCAACCGCCAAAATGTGGAATTCATCCTGAAGTTTCCCCAGCGCGTACGCCACCAGACTGAGGTTGATGAAAATATTGAGCGCCAAAAGTGGCGCGAATCCCCACAGGATTTCCTCATCCATGTTTTCCCATCGCACCGCCAGAAGGATCAGCCAGGCAATCCAGGTGGGCGCCTGTAAAATAAACGCGACAAACAAACCGCGCTGCGTGGCGCGCATGGCCCGGCCCTCCTTGAGCCCCAGCCAGAGGCCCCACCAGCTCAGCGCGTAGAGATCGGTTAAAAGCATCAGGAACGGCAATCCAAACACCACTAGTACCGCCACCAGTTGCCAGGGATGCAGGCCGATCAGCGCTATCAGCAATGGCGGAACCTGCAGCAGCAGGCACAAGGCGACCGGCACCAAAGCGTCACGCTTGATACCCAACAAGTGTCCCCGGATGAGGTCGCGCGTGCTGAGCGGTGTAACCAGCAGCGTGGCCAGCGCCCCGCTGCGCCGGCTTTCGGCAAAAGCGCGCGCGGCTTGCATCAGTACCCGCACCTTCACGGTCAGGCTGATCAGCAGGCATCCTCCAAGGAACGCGGTCAGCCAGGCATCCCCACGCAGCGTCACGGACAGAATGAAAACCGTGCCGAGAAACAGCAACAGTCCAATTGCCCAAAAGCTCAGGCGCAGTTGATACAGACGCTCCGCCAGCCAGAGCGTGGGTGTGTCCTCCAATTGGCGATGCCGGCTGGCGGCCCGCTGCCGGCTCCACCAGCGATCCAGTCCCAAAGCCTGTTCCAATTTCTGTTCCGTCCGTGCTTCCATCGACGGGCGCACCGTCAGTGGCTCGCGAACCTGCCAGCGGCGCGGCGCGCTGAAGCTGGCGATGAGCAACAATACAAACGTGGCGCCCAGCGTCACCAGCAGGCAGCCGCATTGCAGCCCGGGCGGCACCGTGCCCCCGCTCCAATCCGTCAAAATGGCCACCAGGTTGACGGCGGGACTGGCCAGCAGGAGCGACAGGCTGTCCCACGAATCAATGCCCGCCCGGCGCCCCGCCGCATTGAGCGCGCAGATCAACCATGGAATCGCCACCACCAGCCACGCGCTTATGAGCGCCGCGCTCTGCCGGCGCATCAGCGCGGAGAAAAAAATCCCGACGGCGGTCGCAAACAGCAGGGTCACCAGCATGGTGGCCACGGCAAACACATAATCCTGCCACGTGGCGCCGCCAAACAGGAATCCCAGCGCGGGAATGGGCACGATCGCCAGGAGCCCGCCCAGCGCGTGAAGAAGGTTCGCAACCCATTTTCCCAGCACAATGTCGTAGCCTTTGAGGTCCGTGAGAAATAACAGGCCGAGCGTATCCTCGCGTTTTTCCTGGCTGATGGTGTCGGCGGTGAGGGCCACCCCGTACACCACGGAATACAGGTAGCCCAACACCAGGATACCAATCATCAGGGTGCGGCCATAGACGCGGATGCGCGCGCCACTGTCGAGGCAGTATAAAAACAGTGCTGTGGCAAACAGGACCGCCACGCCGGCAAAGGCCACGCGCGCGTAGTACGTGCTGTGCCGCCGGGCAGCCAGCCGCAACTCACGATCAACGATGGGCAATAGTACCATACGCCAGTCTTACCGCCATTCAAACCACTCGGTGTTGGCCTTCATGATCACCAGAATCAGCCAGGGGATGACCAACAACATGCTGTGCGCCATGGCCAGGCCCCAATACAGGTGGACGCGGGCGGGATTCCAGCGCCGGGCAGGGCGTATCCGGCGCAGCCAGGCCAGCGCGCCCAGTTGCACGATGGCGAGGAAGACCAGGATCACCAACGCACTCCCGGGGAAGTCCAGCATCACCAGCCATTCCATCACGCTCCAACCAAGCGCCCAGGCCACGTAGAAGGAGAATTTGCGGAGTGGTTCACCGGTTTCGGCGGCGATTTGCCAAAACAGCCGGCTCGCCTGCCCGGCCGCAATGAGGCCGAGAAAGGGGACCAGCCCCACAAGCCCCAGCCAGAAACACCGCCGGGAACGCTGAATCAAACGCAGCGTGGCCGACGGCGAGTCATCAAGCAAGCTGGGTGGGTGGCTGGGGTTCATATCACCGGCGGAATCGGAAGCGTGTAAAAGTAGCTAATCGCCTGCCAGTTGGCCAGGCAGACCACCGCCACGACCAGCCCATTGCTGATGGCCAGGCCGGTGCTGAGAAATTGCGCGGCGGCCTGTTCCTGCTGGAAGGCCTGCGCATCCAGGGCTTCGTGCCAGCCTTCCAGTGACTGGACGAATCCACCGGTGGCCGCCAGCCCGTGCGCGGCGTTGGCCAGACGCCAGTGAAATTCTCCGGTGTCATCCATCCGCGCCACCACCTCGGCCAGGGTCCGTCCGGATTCAAGTTCTTTGACGGCCCGTTCCGCGCGCAGCAGGAACACCCGGTTGCCGGTCACCCTGGCGGCCAGCAACACGGCGCGGGATTCCGGCAGGCGGGCATCCAGCAGCACCGCCAGCGTGGCGGAGAAATCCCGCAGCATGCGCTTTTGTTTCCACGGGATCAGATAGACCAGCCAGTCGGTCACCGGGTAGAGGCCGGCCTCGAGCCAGGGACGCAGGCGCGGCCCGCCAACGAAGAACACGGACCCCATGAACAGGGCGGCAAAGGACGCCAGTTGGAACAGGAACAGGAAGCCGCCCCATTCGTGGGTCAGGCGCATCAACGGCGGCAACGGGTGGCCAAAACCCGCGTAGATTTCCAGATAAACGGGAAAAATTTTCAGGCTCAGGAACGGCAGCACCAGCAGCAGCATGGGATTCAGCAGGAACAGCATGAGCACCTGGTAGTTGATCGCGCTGCGCATTTGGGAAAGCCCGTCGCTCAGGGTTCTCCGGCAGGCGGGCAGCACCTTCGGTAGCGCGCCGGTTTCCAGCGCGGCCAGCAGCATGCCGTGAATCGGCGGCGGCAAAAAGCCCGGCATCTGTTCCAAGGCGCGCGGCAGGGACAACCCGCTCTCCAGGTGCGCGGCCAGTTCAAAAAATGCCGCACCCAGCATGGGATCGCGCGTGCGGCCCGCTTCCACCAGCGTTTGCTCGGGCGACCGTCCGGATTGCAGCCCGGTTTCGATCAAGTCCAGCACCATGCGGCCGCGCTCCTGTCGGCGCAACGGGAGCTGGATCAGCCAGTGCAGCCCCCAGGCCGCGACCGCGAGCGGCACAATCCAAAGCGCCAGCCACTGTACGGCGGTCCAGAGAATGTCCGGCAGGTGTTCCATGAAATGAGCGGTAATTGATTAATAGAACCCGAAAACGTTTCTGAACATGTTAAAACTGTTGTACACGATCGGATACACCTGCACCAGGACCATCAGGCCCATGACCACAATGGAGGCGGGCAGCGCGGCATACAACAATACCTCCGCCTGGTACGCCGCCCGCTTCTGGAAGGCTTCGGCGGCGCGTTGCAGCCCGGTCGTCAAATCTTCGCCCGCGCTGGCCACCAGCCAGACAAACATCGGCGGTAGCAGCGGGCTGTCGGCCGCCAGATCCGCAAACTTGCCATGACCATCCGCCATCCGCTGTTGCCAGCGCGCCAGTTCCGTGCCCAGCGGGGATTGTTTTTCCAGGGAGGCCAGCAGCTTTACCGCTTCCTCCAGCCGGCTGCCGCTTTGCATCAGCAGGGCGAGCGTGCTGGCGAATTGCGCCAGGTGCGCCTCGCGAAACGCCGGGAGCCGCCAGCGCAGGGATTGCCGGATGCGCGGTACGGCGGCAAAGCATCCGGCTACCAGCACCAAGCTGCCGATTACCGTGGGCGGCAACCAAATTTTCAACTGGGTTTTATAGCCCAACGCATCGAAATCCACCTGCTCCCGTTTTCCATAGCCAAACCATTGGTTGGAGGAAGGATGCATGGTGCGCAACAGGTTGCTGTTCAACCGGCTGTGCAGCACGGCAAACCACAGCGATAAACCGAAGGAGCACAACAACAGCAGAGCGGGATACACCATCAAGCCTTTGAGCCGCAGCCATAACGTGCCCGCGCGGCGATAATAATCCGCCAGCAGCGTCAGCAGCCCGGGAAAATCCTGGGAACGTGCCCCGGCCAGCACCATCTGCTTGTAGAACTCCGGCAGCGCGCGCGCCTCCAGTGCTGCGGCCAACGGGGCGCCGCCGGCCAGCGCCTGTTCCAACTGCTCCAACTCGCGGCGCAACCGGCTGCGGTGCATCGTGCGCGACAATTGCCGTAGCGCTCCTTCGAGCGGGATGCCGCTGCGCAACATGCCGGCCAGTTGCAGGTTGAAATAACTCAGTTCGTCGTGATTCATGGCCCAAACAAGCGGCGGTACTCGGCCTCAGTGGTCACCCGACTCTCGACCCATTGCCGCGCAGATTGCTCCAACCGGCATTGCGGTTGGACGGCGGCGGGACCTTGCGCGCGAATAGCCGCGCGACTCGCGTCATCCACCCGGAACCATTCCACGGCGGGCACCCGGCCATGATACCCGGTTTGCAGGCAGGCGGCACAGCCGCTGCCGCCACAGTCATTGCAGCACGCGCGCAACAAACGCTGGTTTAAAACCAGCGCCACGGATGACACCACCGCGTAATGATCCGGGCACAACACCAGCAGGCGCTCGTACACGCCCTGGCAGGACCCGGCGTGCAACGTCGAGATGACCAGGTGTCCGGTCAATGCCGCGCGCACCGCCAGGCTCGCGGTTTCATCATCGCGGATTTCGCCAATCACCAGCACTTGCGGATCCTGGCGCAGCAGGTGCCGGGCGGCTTTCGGAAAATCGAGCCCGATCGCCTCGTTCACCTCGGTCTGCATAATGCCGGGGATGACTTGTTCCACCGGATCTTCGATCGTAATGATGTGCTGCCCGCTGGCGGCGGCCAGGTGTCGCAGACAGGCGTAAATCGTAGTGGTCTTGCCGCTGCCGGCCGGCCCCGTGAGCAGCAGCAGACCGGCGTGCCCGCGCAGAAATCGCTCCAGCTCCAGGCAGACCTCTCCGGGCAGCCGCAATTCGCGCAGCGTGCGCTGATCGCCGGTTTGAAACAGGCGCAGCACGATTTTTTCGCCGGTGACGGTGGGATACGTGGCCACCCGGATATCCTGTTGCCCGTTGACGGCGGCGCTTTCAATGCGGCCATCCTGCGGCAGCGACTCTTGGTAGGTCTTTAACTTGGCGAGATATTTGATGCGTCCAAAAACCAGTTCGGCAACCCCCTCATCGAGGGATTCTGCGGGCGTCATCATGCCATCCAGCCGGAAGGCGACTTGCGCGCGCTTGCCATGGCGTTGCAGGTGAATGTCGCTGGCCCCGGCCCGCTCGGCCTGGTGTATCAAGTCCGCTACGATTTCCGGCGCAGTTTTGGTCATGGCAATAACAACCGTCCGCGATTCATTTCCCGCGAGCGGGTTGAATATGCCACACCCTGGCGGCCGGGTAAACAAATTCCCGCCTTCAGCCTGACTCGATTCGCGTATTTCCGCATGCTTCGCGAGCCCCAGCCAGTTGCGCAAGACGCTGGTGCAGGCTGAGAATCGAAACGACTTACGTTTTTGGTCCCAGCGGGCCTTGCCCGGAACCACCACGAGCAGAATGCTCATTGCAGCTCTATCCGTGAACATCGTTAAGTCAACTACCGATTCTCACGAACTAAAGGCGGCGATGATTTTAGCCATGGCCTTGAAAATAATTCAGGGATAACGGTTTTTTAAAGAAATCCGAAGCTGGCAAACTTTTGCAGAAACATTCCATGGCAGAAAAATGGCAGGTAAAAAATGATACGAAGCAGTTAGAAATTAGAAGCCAGGCGATGGCAAATCCGATCCCCAGGGTTCCGTTTCCCGTTGGGCCGGCCCCGTTGAAGTGATCAACGAATCGCCTGAGCTTTGAGGCGAATGGCTTGTGCGCGATAAACGCGATCGGTACTTCCCAGGAAAGCAGGCAACCCAACGCTGACATTTTCGTTACTATTACTTTTAGAATTCAACAAAACTGCATCAGCCCTCATGTCTGCGGCCCGGTAGAGCATCGCATTAATGACGGTGGCTTCATCGCCAGCAGGCGCCTCGCAGGTCATGAGGCCGATTGCTTCAAACGGTTGTTTGATCTCATCCGGAGTTTGGAAGAACCTGACTGTGCCGTAAGCCTTTCCTGGGAGGTTGCCAACATAACTTGCTACTTGAAGGCGGTTGTAATGGCGTACCGGTTCACTACTGCACCCTTGCAAGAGAATATAAATACCGAGAAGTGCCAATAATAGAATCACGTTCTTGCGTGGACGGAATGGCTTGCGCAAACACTGTGGTTCATTGTGCAATTTCATGTGAGTTATGATAGGCACCAAGGAGAGGGTGTCAAGTGCGTGCTGGCGAATGACCTCTGGAAATTCAAAAAACGAATTCGTATTATGGGGGCAAATCGTTTTTATGTTCGC
The DNA here is from genome assembly GCA_037139415.1 of Verrucomicrobiota bacterium. NCBI lineage: Bacteria > Pseudomonadati > Verrucomicrobiota > Verrucomicrobiota bacterium. The sequence goes on from JBAXGN010000214.1 coordinate 8,704, forward strand.
CCGCCCATTTATTCTCACAGCCTGCAGTTGGCGATGCTGTCAACGCGTCAGCAGCCATTGCCAGACCGGAACAATTGCGATCCCCTCGGGTACGCGAAACTCGCGTGGCGGTTCGCTTTCTGTCAGCACGAGGGCCGTCGCATTCGGAAACTCCCGCCGGGCTTCAACCAAAGCGCGGATTTCGCGTTCGCAGGTCGCCGGGGACGAGATATCGGCTGCGGCCTGGATCAATTGGCAGTGGCCCTCGAAATCCGTCGCGACAAAATCTACCTCAAGTCCCGAAGCGGTCTTGGCATAAGCGAGATCACGGCTTGCTCTCAATAGCTCACAGGCGATGATATTTTCGATGAGGTGCCCCCGGTCAAGACCCGCCGCTGGGCTGAACGCCTGAGCGAGACCGTGGTCAGCCAGGTACACCTTGCGCGGGTTGACTTGCCGCCGCCGCTCCGACCGGCCGGCCAATGGTACGGTAAAAACGAGGAAGGCATCCTCCAGGTACGAGAGAAAAGCCAGCAGGGTTTCCTTGGAGACGGCAATGCCCCGCGATCCGAAATCCGCATAGATCTTGCTCACGCTCAGCAGCGTGGCCGGATTTCGCAGAAGCTGGCGGACAAATGCGCGCAAAGCGGGAAGGTTGGTGACCTTGTGGCGTTCGGCCACATCGCGAAAAAGGACGGTATCCACGTAACTCTGCAACAGGCCGATCCGGTTGCGCGTGGCGGCATAAGCTCCGGCCTCCGGAAAACCGCCAATTTCGAGATAGGCGTCAAAATGGGCGCGCAACGCCGACCGTTCCGTGCTGGAAACCAGCCGTTGCGGCGCGTCTTCGGGCCAATTTCGTCCACGCAGAAACTCGCGAAAACTGAACGGCGTGATGACCGTCTCCATCGCGCGGCCTCGCATACTCGTCGCCACTTCGCGGCTCAACATGCGGGCGGACGACCCGCTCAGGAAAAGCTCAACCTTTTCGGAATCCAGCACCCGGCGGACAAACCGCTCCCATCCCGGAATGATCTGAATTTCGTCCAGGCACCAGGTCACCTCCGCTTGGTGGCGAAATTGCGGCCACTGGCGGTAATACTCCTCGATGATCGTGCCAAGATCTTCCGCTTGGAACGTGCCAAGCCGCTCATCCTCGAAATTGAAATAGACCAGTCGCTCCCGTTCGATCCCGCGCGCTAAGCGGTCAGCCAGGCATTGGTAGAGGAAGAAAGTCTTCCCCGCCCGCCGCATGCCGATGACGGCTTGGGCTTTGCCCGGCAGGAGGGCGGGCGAGGCATTGCGGCGCACCATTTTAGGAAAAGGTGCCTGGCTGGCGTCTCCCAGCTTTTGTTGGATGACGCTCAATACTTGGTCTTCCATAAAGACCAAAATAGATCAAAACCGGTCTTGTTGCAAGACCGGTTTTTATTTCACATCCGTACCGCTCAACCACGCCCGCACCGCTGGATACTGTGCCTCAGGAAACATTTGGCTGATCTAAAAACGATGTCAAGGCTGTGATGAGCCGGTTGAAAAAACACAGTAATGTTCATTCTGCACTTGGCATAAAGCGTTGAATCCGCTGCCCTGTCGTCATGCCGAGCCAATTAGGAGTCCAGTTTCCGGGAGGCGTCTGCCATGTCATGGGCCGTGAGGATCGGCGGGAGGACATTTATCTGGACGACGTGGCTTGGTATATTTCTTTTGGAACGATTCAAAATGAGGCATCATGAAAATTAGGAAAAACTATGAATGACCCCGGTTACAAGATATTAGGTGAGTCATGCGGGAGTCGCATCCAAAGCGTTGATAACCTCTTTCCATTGTAGCTTGTGCTTGTTCAGATCACGTTGTAGAAGAATAAGACGTTTTGTTTCAAGTAATTCAAGCCGTTTTTGTGAAATGGCTCCTCTCGCATACTGCCAGAGCGTGTTGGCATGTTTATCTACCACAACAAGCTGCCGATTTTGAAAACGATATATCCAGTCTAACACAAGTTTATTGATCCCTTTGTCTCCAAACCCATAGCCGATCACAATGAGTACGTCGGCATCCCTAAGGGCAAGGAAGGCTTGATGATAAATCTCTAAATATACCGGATCTGTGTAGCTGATGAGCTTATTGAAGGTCCCTATCAGAAACATAGGCGATGGATCAAGGTTGCAGTGTCGCCTTTCTTGTTCATCTTTTATGGCAGCCTTGGACGTCGGTATACCAATGTAGTCCTCGAACCACGGAGCTGCTTTTTCGGGGCGAAAGCGGTACCAGTTGCATCCACCATGTAGCTTTAACAGGCGCACGGATTGTCCAGCGTTGACGAAAGAAGATGGCTGCCATGTTCGAATTTTTCTGGCGTGTGTTTTTGTAAAACCATCGACAAAACAGATATTGTGTGCGTTGAGTTGCACTTCAATCAACGTGTCATGGTTAAGCGTCATTAAAATAATATTTTTCTCACCGACGTCCTGAATTGCTTCAACGATAAAATCCAAGTGCTCAAATTTGATCGGCCTAACAGTAAGCGCTTTTGCAATATGGCTGCGAATATATTCCGTGGCGGCTGTCGTAAGCTTTTCAATCTGGTTCTTAAGTTTATGCGAATCACGGGCTTCCATTAGGAGGAATTCTACGATAAGTTTTTGAATAAGCGGTTGTAAGGCAGGATTATCCAATTCGTCCAGGAGGTCTTCACGGATTTGGTTCGCGATGAAATATATGTCCTCGTAGTTTGTGATGTGTCCAAACTCATGGGCATAGCGTACGTCAACCACAGTCTTTACCCACCGCAAGAATTTCACCATCTCCTTTGACGAAACATCGTTTGAAGCGACACCATACGGTTCCCCAAATCCTTCTCCTGAGAGAACCTGCTCAGTAAGGCTGGTGACAGATGGATACCCGGCTGGGATTGAGGCACCCGAACCCAAAAGAAAACAAAGGTTCATATGGCGAGTTAAGCGAATGAGTTTATTGTTTAAAAGCCCAGTTGTATTAAGGGCTTAAATCAGGTTTTCTGGAACCACATAAGGTCGCTCATTTGTTAATGCCCAATTAAGCAAAATCATGGTTTGCTTTTAATTATAAAACTGTGTTGAAATGGCTGATTTCCTAACAGGACGGTGAACTTATATTCATTTGGAACCGGCATAAAACGAGATAAAGGCACAGCAATAATACCCTGAGCCGATTGCCCTTTATCTAAGACTTTTGTGCTCAAGGACAATCGCTGAAGGGCCAGCATTGCATCCTCAAATGATTTGTCTAACTGCTGTTTATTTTTTTCGATTCTTCCGCTGTTGTCCCGGTAAATTGAATAAACTACACTTGGGTCAGTGGCCGTGGCTTGATAGGTTCCAGAAAAATACTGACCTTGTGAATTATAGCCTGAAACTGTGCCCTGCGTTTGTGAATTAGAAAACACTGCCATTTCCAGTGATGCCTGAAACCAACTACCTAAGGCATACCTCATTTCCGCTTTCGATTTATTCGAAGTGAATTTCTGCACGACCTTATTAATATCAAGAATAGGAACGGATTTCCCCTTTTTGTCTACCAACGTAATGTTTTTTATGCTGTATTCCATTGGCTGCGCATCTACATTTTTAGCATATACATGAAAAATAACCATGTCGTTAAATAACTTGTTTTGAGCTGTAGGTTCAAAAAGAATCTCTGAAATCATATTATTTGAAGTCTGATGGACTCCCTTCGTTCTTGCTTGATGTTGCATCGCAACCAGAGTCTGGCCTTGCTGAGGAGCAGGAGAGAAGTAGTAGATCCTGGTAGAACAGCCTGAGATAAGAATGATGGCAATTAAAGTAATACAATAAAGCAGAAATCTGTTCATCATGACGATTCCCAGACACGTGCCCAGAGGATGTTTGTTCTGTTCCCCAAGGAAAGAGGCATCGATAGGGAGTTCTATGTTTTCTGATTTCATTATTTTCATAGGTTCACCAAAATTTAATGGCCTTTGCATAGAGTTCATTTGTCATTATTACTATACCTCTTAAGAAACTCCGGATGAAGCCGTTGGTGTTGGAACGAGTTCGAACCCCA
>JBAXGN010000215.1 GCA_037139415.1 Verrucomicrobiota bacterium
AAGACCAATCAGCTTGTATAGTTTGCCTTCGGAAACATCGGTAATGCGCACGTAGAGCCGCAACTGCTTCAGGTAATTGGCTTTTTGCAGGGTATATTTGCGGACTTCCGGTTGGGCATTCGCTGTTCCGTCAGTCAGAGGCAAGCCAATCTCCTGTTCCCAAAACGTGCTGGCTTTTATAATATTAAACGCAATCGGTTTGCTGCTGATCTCTTTTTGCCATTGCGGCACCTTGACGGTAACGGTCAAACGGTAATTGCCCTGCTTTTCAAGATCAAAATAGGGGCTAATATCCACATGCTTATTCGCGCGTTGGGATGATTCGACCATAAACAGGCCCTTCACCGGCACCTGCCCATTGCGCGCGGCCAACTGGCCATCCCGAGTCTCCACATAAAACGTCAACCAAGCATCATCTTCGCCCAATTGAAGTGACTGTCCAGACGTATTGCTGATGCGAACAACGACAGGAATGCCCTCGCCAGGCAGGAATTGCTCCTGTGCAATAGCGACTTCCACCGCAACTTGTGCCGATGCCAACCATTGACTCACCAACAGCGCGGCAACACCGAAACTCAATATTCTCATGGCTTCAGTCTAAACCTCCGCGAATAAATCGCAAGCGACAAAACATGCGGGTGATGAGGCAAGTTGACTCAGGATGCCGCAAAAGCAATCGGGACAACAACCTGGAGACGCCGTTCGCCTCCACTCGCCAAAGGAGTCGTAGTGAGCAAGGCACTCAGGGATCACCTCTGAACCGTGACCGAAATATCCCTGCTGAACCCTTGCTTATCCTTGGTATCTGGCAACTTCTGCCAATGCAGGTTACCGGTGTTTAAGTTGCTAACCAGGATCCGTCCCAGGATCATTCCCTTAGTGCTATACAACGATTGATACACAACCAAATCGCCATTCGTGGAAATCCCGGTGCTCTGACTTACGACTGTTTTATCCGCTAACTTCCCGCTTACGGTCGTGCTTCCTGTCGGCAGAACTTTAACCGTCAAGGTCCCGAGATTGGTATTGACCAGTGAGTAGGTGCCTTGGAATTGATTAGTTTTGACGGTCAGCCATTGTTGATCGGCCAGCAGTTCGGACTCCCATCCGTTCGTCACACCAACGGCACCCTTTATTCCCATGGCACCAGTTTCTAAAGCCAATTTCACTTGCAGCCCCGCTTGTTTCCCACGCAGAACAGTGCATACAGTTTGTCCGTTCAGATTAAAAGCACCCGCGAACGGATAGGTTGTTCCCTGATGCAGGAGTTGCCCAGTGAACGTCCCCTTATCCGTTAAAGATAGTTTCACCGCGCCGGAATTAGTGAAATCCACATTGGCGTAGTCCACCCCCCCATTGGTGGTAACCGGGAAAAATGATCCCAGATAATCCCCCTTGCGCGGGATGAATAGATTGGTCACAAAATTAGCTGTCAACGTCAGGTTGGAGACCATCTGGAAAGTGCATGCCGGCTTGATGGTTGCCACCGTTACGGCTCCGGTGCCCGCTTGTGCAACCCAATTTGAAAAGAGCCAGTTTTTACCGGGCAAAGCAGTCATGCTATTAAACTTTCCGATTTCCAATTTTTTACCATTCAGATTTGGCGAAACTGTGCCAGTCCCATTGGCGGTTACCGTGAGGACATTGGTAATGGCATTGAAAATAGAAAACTGCAGACCATTGTAATTACCTGAGCGATCAAACACATACACAACCACAGTATTTGTGCCGGCCATCGGCCCGAACTGCAAACTCCAGTTAGTCGTTCCAGTGGCCAGAGTCAAGGGATATTTGCCATTAATCAGGTACCACACATCACCCACTCCGCCAGCATCGTTTGCAGTCCCGCTGACAGTCACCAAGTTGGTGCTAACGCGCGCGCCATTTGCCGGCGATTTAATGAACATGGTTGGTCTGCTGTTTTCAGCCGATTTTAGTACAATATTTATCGTGTCGCTTGTTGCATTACCAAGGGTGTCCCAAGCTTTTACCCTGATGGAATTCGTCCCTGGCATGAGGGTTTCATGGCAATTCAAAAGGAACGTGTTACTTCCAGTTACATTCAAATTGGTAAACAGGTAATAGCCAATACTGGCGGACACTTCAACCATATACACGCCATGATCACCCCGCCCGGTATCCGTGACCGTACCGGACAACGTAATATCGCTCCGGGTCACTGTTTGCATGTTGGTATAACCATTGATGGTAATCAAAGGACCTTGGGTGTCTGACATTACCAACAGGGTCACCACCGAGCTGGTCACCGATCCGTAAGCATTGTAAACCACCGCCCACAAACTGCCATTGTAACCTGAACTGACATTGGTAGGGGCATATATCTGATTGGTTGAAACCGGCAAATTCCCGCCACCGGAAGCACTGCGCCAATACCATTGATAAGTCAGCGGCGCAGCTCCCGTTGCCACCACGCTAAAGTGGGCAGTCTCTCCCTGCCACACAGTAACATTGGTCGGCTGGCTGGTGATAATCGGAGGCGGTATGGGATTAACCGTCAAGGTCGCCACCGCGCTGGTCACTGCCCCATAAGGATTGGAAACCAAAGCCCACAAACTACCAGCGTAATTCAGGGGAACGTTGTTAATAACCAACGTCGCATTAGTCCAATTGGTCGAAGTCCCAATGCCGCCCGTACCCTGCCAGTACCATTGATAGGTCAGCGGCCCGGCACCCGTTACCGCAACGTTGAAGTTGGCAGTATCGCCCTGCCAGATGGTGAGGTTGGTCGGTTGGCTGGTGATGGCGGGCGGCGGCAATGGCGTTACGATCAAGGACGCCACCGCGCTGGTCACCACTCCGTAAGCATTGGTAACGACAACCCACACACTGCCAGCATAACCCAGGGAGGTATTGGTGAAAACCAACGTCTGATTGGTCCAATTGGGCGAACTACCACTGCCACTCGTACCCTGCCAGTGCCATTGATAAGCCAGCGGTGCCGCACCGGTTGCCGTAACGCTGAAGCTGGCGGTATCGTTCTGCCAGACAGTAAGATTGGCCGGCTGGCTGGTGATGGAAGGCGCTGGACTAGCAGCCTGGAAAATCACATAATTCGTTCCCTCGACATAGATCAGGCCCCTTCTTGATGGGCCGCCATTAGAGGCGACAGAATAGGCAACGGTATCACTATTCGTTCCACTCGCCCCAGCGGTAATGGTCACCCAATTCGTGCAGGTCGGGTCAACGACTGCCACCCAACTGCAACCGCTTGTAGTCGTCACGATAACACTGCCAGTCTGCGCGTTATAGGAAAGGTTTGTTTGATTGGCACTGAGCGTGTAATCGCAAGGTGCTTTATAATTTTGCGGGTTGATATGCCCCTTCTGCATGGTCTTTGGAAACAGGCCGATACCATTGGGAGAAGCGGAAAAGTGCTCAAAACTCACAGAATAACCACCGTCCGCCGGGAAACCCGTCGGCAACGTCACCACCAAGGTCCCCAAGAGGTTGGTCCCTGCCGCCAGACCAGGCACGGAATTGGCGGCATCCACCCATACCGCGCCATAACCTGACGCATCCGTATATTCATACATAGCAGGAGCCAATAATCCAGTGGCGGCAAATTGGAATTGAGGCGGCTGGGACAACTCGGGAGTGCCGCTGAATGGTTTGACTAACGCATTCATCATAATATGGCGCACCGGCAATACTCCATTGACCACCACATAGATTGGAATGGATACCGTGGCGCCACCCGCCACGGAATCACCTGCCACGACTTCCACTGATTCATTCCCCGTAAGTTGCAGGGTCTGTTGCGGCGCATGTTGTGGCATTTTGGCAAAAGCATTGGTGGGAAAAGTAGGCTTCACCAAGGCATTGGATACTAGAATAGATTGCCGGATTCCGTTGCTCCAAAAACGCGCCACCCAACCGACATTGGGGTCCAGAGACCGGCGCAAAGTAACGTAAATATCATCCACATCAATGAAACCATCGCCAGTCAGTATGCCGTCAATTACGATATTCGTTGCGGCGAGCGCCGCAGGATTAACATGTCCATTGGAAGAATCCATCGCATCAAAAAAATCACTACCGGGCACCGGCCGATTCAGATTATGCCCGGGCGGATTCATCGCCGCCATAAAGGTTTGATGGACATCATCCATGGTCAATCGCCGATCACCAAAATCCCCCGCATTAAACCACCGGAAATTCGAAATGTCCCCCACGATATAGTCCTGGATACCCATTGTAATCTCTTTGACCGAATTAATGACCCCCTCGTGGAGCGCACCGTTGGTGGGAGCGATGATGTCGAACCCGGTATTCCAATCGGATGAAGCAGAGGCATTGAGAACCTGAATTTGATAGGCAGCAGTAGAAAGAGCATTCGTGGGAATTTGAAACGTGAAACTGCCCAATATGATTTTACCATCTTTCTTTTCAAACAAATTGATACGCGCTCCTGAATAGGTAATCAAATCCTGTTGAAAGGTGTTGTACAAGTTGGTGAAAGTGCGCGTTTCCAACCAAGCCACAGCCAACAGATTTGAATTATAACCGGTCGGATTGAGCGCGACGTCGTGCAGAACGAATTGAGGAACAATGGTGCGATAACGTTCAGCGCCATTGATGATAACCTTCTCAAGCAAACAGGAATTGAAGTTCAGGTTGGAACTCACAGCGGGAGTACTCCCGTTCGCATTGGTGATGGCCAGATCAAACCCAAGCGAGTAAACGGCGGGGGTGCCAGCCAGCGATAGCGTCACAGGAACTTGGAATAACTGTCCCGGCGCTCCAATAAAGACGCTTGAGGCCTCGCCGGAGGCAAAACCAAAACTGATTTGATTACCGGAAGCACGGGTGGCATCAAAGGTCTTGGTCACAATGTCGCTGGGCAGGTAAATATCGTTCGTGGCGGCCAGCGATACCCGTTTAAACCCGCGAATTTTAAAGGTAAGCGATTGATTGGTCCCCATGTTTAACGTAAGGGCTTGCCTGATATCACGCAGGTAGAAGTTATTCGTTGTTTCGCCAAACACCGGTTCCTGTCCATTCACCGTGTAAAAGATCTGAGCACCAGCGGTCTGATTAGTCACAGTAAAATAGGCGGCGTTATCACCAATAATGGTGGGGGCGGCCACTTGGAATATGATACGAGCTTGCACCACCGCACTGGGCAGACGGCCCACGGAGACGCATCGGGCTTTCAGGATCACATCCGGATAGGGAGGCGGGCGCAGCAAGGGAGAGGGTGCCGTCGAGGCATCAACATCCAAATCCGGAGCCGGTGTGCCAATTGCCGGCGGGGCGGGGTCTGGAATACTGGTGGTGTCAAAGGGATCCGAAGGCGTCGGGCCAACGGTGTAATAGGCGTTCACATCCGCTTGCTTCTGGATGGCAATAATTTCATCATCATCATTGTTCAAAACGACGCTGGTGAAGGTGAATAAAATAATTTTTCCGGCGGCAGTATAACGCACAAATCCGATGGTCGGAGCCGGAGCGGGCGGCTGTGCAGCCATCATTTGAATGCGTCGAATCGCATTATTGGCTCGATCCGCGACCAGTACGCCGCCATTCAGAGTGTCCTTGGAAAGCCCGGATGGCGAGCTGAACCGAGCGGCGGTCAAGGCACCATTGACCAAACCGGATTGTCCCGCCGCCCCAGCCAAGGTGCGAACCGAGTACGCACCCAGATTGGCATCCCACACCACTTGCCGAATTGTGTTATTCTTCTTATCACTCACCAGAAGTCCCGTGACCCCTCCCATCCACAATAAACCACTGGGAGCACTAAAGGTGGCATTGGTGGCATACTCTGAATCATTGGCACCGGAAATTCCCACCTGACCGGCGATCAGATCAACACTTGTGGTGGTGATATTGGTGCCGGTGCCCGTGGTATGAATGACACGAATCACGTTATTCAAGGTGTCGGCCACCCAGATATCACCATTGTTGCCGACCGCCACCGCGCTCGGGCGGAATAAACCCGTCGCCAAAGTTTTAATGTTCCCGTCCACCATCAGCACGCGAATCGCCCCATGGCCTGAGTCGGCAATAAAGATATTGGTATCGTTATCCACCGCCAAGCCCGATGGCGCATTCAAATACGTCAGCATGGCCGTATTGGTTATGGCGAGGTGATTGGCTGGTTTGCTGGCAACGGTTACTGGGTCATTGGTGATGCCAGCCAGTGTCGTCACTGCGCCATTGGTTGAAACAAAGCGCAAACAGTTGTTTCCGTTATCAGACACGACAAAGCCGCCCAAGGCATAAATGATATACTCGGGCGAATAAAAGGTGGCTTGGAAACCATTGTTGCGGTTATCGTATCCCTGCAAACCTGCCGCACTGCCAGCCAATGTTGTCATGACCGCACTGCCCGGAATATATTTGACGATCCGGTTGCTGGCACTGTTGGCTACATAAATGTTTTGATCCGGACCGACCACCGCAGACATTGGTTCCCATAGTCCGCTACCGATCACCGTATCCACCTGCTGGGCGAGCGCTTCCATCGTCACGAATACGCTCAGCAAAACTGCCAGGATAATTTTAAGTTTCATGGTCTTCATCGGTTTAAATTGTTATTGCGTTGGTGCTCATGCATCCGGTCCCGTATCATTACGGATTCACCTTGATTCGGAAGAAACGTGTGCCTGTCCGGTTGGTGTCCGTAATCAGCACCTGCTGATAATCGCCGCTGCCGATCACATTGGAAACAGTGTTCCAGCCGCCGAACGGCTGGTTAAGCGACTCAATCGTGTACGATTTTTGCGGGGCAGACAGCCAACGCAATACCACGTTGCGGCTGGTGCGAACCCCTGTTGGCACAGCACTCATTTGCAACTTGGACGTGTTATCCATCGGGTTGGTCCCCATCAAGTATTCGAGCCAATTCGGCACCCCATCATGATCGGGATCAGCATTCCAAAGCGCATTGGTGGAATCCACTGAACCGAAGAACCGCACCTTCCATTCATCCGAAATAACATCACGCATTGCGGGCGCGGCCACCCCGACATAGACCAAGCCGGGAAGGGTTTCAATCGCGGGATCTTCGGCTGGCACCACCGTCTCATTACCGCCGCTGACAGTCGGGAGACGCACCCGGTAGGCCTGACCAACCGGGGCGGTCAGCGGCACTTGGAACTGCACATATCCCAGTAGGTTGCTGCCGATCAACGGCGCGGCAAACTGACTCCATACCGCATACGCCTGCGCTTGTTCTAGTCTGCCACTCTCATACAACTGGTTCTGAGCCGGCACAAACGTCACAGGAGTGGTCACCGCCGGTCCCGATCCAACTGGCTCAACGGCGGTCCGCAACAACAGCCCAGTCAATGCTTTACCTGAAGCTATTGTGGCCGAAATCGGAACCAGTACCGTCTGGCCAGGGGCCACATTCCCCAATACGTCGCCAATCATCTGCACCTGCCGTGACCATACCTCACCCAAAGGCAGTGCCGGACTACGGCGCGGCATTTTAGAGGCACCAGCCAAATTTGTAACCACACGACTGCCACCGGACCATTCCCGCCAAAGATTCGTATTGTTGTTTAAACCATAAACCCGCCTCAAAATGGTTTTCCAGTCCAAAAAACGAATATCCCCATCGCCACCAACGATGCCCGGTCCATCCTCGGGAAATACGTCCATGGCATTATACGCGTCGCTTTCCATGGGTGGTATCCGTATTCCTAACGCGGCCATATAGATGGCATTCACGTCCGCCAAGTTGTTGTTAGTGCGGACCGTATCACCAAACTCACCTGCATTATACCAACCACGCGGCACAACATTACCAACCATATAGCCGGGGTTCCCAACTTGGATGGTTGTGCCACTAGAGAACAAGGGAATATCCCTGCCTGCGCCATCCAACGCGGTAGCCGAAACGGTAATCGTGTACGTATCGCCATTGGCCGCATTAGCCGGAATCGGTATGGATATCAAGTTAAGCACGCCAAAATTTTGAATTTGCCCCCCCAGCGCATTGCCAAGGGCAGCCACCACAATGTACCGACTGGCAGGACCAGTGCCTGAATCTACAATCGGAAGATTGGCTCCCACCAAACCGGCAACGGGAATAAAATCGTTGGTGGTCAAAGCCACCACCTTGAACTGATTGTTTATCGGTTTTCCGTTGCTCCAGCTAACCGATAGGTAATAGGAAACCGACTGAACGAGTACTCCAGGAGTCAGATTTACCACCAACGGCAGCATCATGGTGGAACCGGCACCCGCCACATAGCTGCCATTCACACTGGACGGGATGCCAATGGAATTAACCGTGGAAGGAATCCCCGCGACCACCGCGCTAGCATTGGTGCCATCATACGCGCGCACCTGCAAAGCAGTTAGGTCGTTCGTAGAATTAGCCCAGCGAATCGAGCCAAGATTGCCGACCATGCTTACTCGCAGGCTATTGGTGGTCGGTACCGTGCCATCCATGGTATAAAAGACATCCGGCAGCGTGCTATTGATGAAGATCGTTTGACCGTTGGGGAAATAACCCGAGTTGGGGGTAAATACCGGTGCTGCAACCGCATTGGTCGTTCCCCCACCTCCCCCACCGCCAGTCGCCAGACCGCCTCCAGAGGCCCGTCGAATGATGTGATAATAGTTTTCTGCCGTAAATGCATCACCAGACGGCGTAACCACAACTGCCTGAGGTGAGCGGGCGGCTGGACGATTCGTGGTCGAATTCTGCAAATCCACCGTGCCATCCACCCAACCGCGCAGCAACATGGGCGAGCAAGTAGTGCAGTTCGTCCAGTAATTGGTGGAAACCCCGTAAAATGTCGAGGTGTAGCCATCCGGTTTTACCAATCTCACACGGTGATTATCTCGGTCTGCAACCAAAATGGACCCATTAGGGGCCTTGGCAATGCCTTGCGGGGCGCGGAACGCCGCCAAGGCACCAGGCCCATCGATAAAGCCGGCACCATTCAAAACGCCATTCGTGCTTCCACCAGCCAACACATTGGCAGAAAGAACCTTATTCGTTGGATCAAAGAACTTGATGGCGTTGGCACCAGCATCACTCACCACCACTCGTCCGCTGTCCAGAATGGCAACCCCCATCGGCATGACGAAATTAGTCACCACCAGATTGGACATGGCGCTATTGGTGATCGCAAACCGTTTGATGGTGCGCAGCAATACGCTGGCATTGGTCTCTGAAACGTAAAAATTAGTGCTGCCATCCATGGCAAACGCGGTGGCATTCACCAAGCCGCTGACGTTGGTTTTCAGGAAATTCAGGTTGGTATCATAGCTGCGGATATGGTTTTTGGTGAGCACGTATAGCGTCCCCCACCGGTCCACCGCCACTCCCATGGGGGTGTTCACTCCCGTCAGCCCGGATAACAAGGTAATCGTTTGCCCAGCCGAAGTCGGTGGGAAGATTTTGCGCACTTTACCATTCCCGGTATCCGCAACAATCAGGTTACCTTGCAAATCCACTGCGATACCCGAAGGGCTGTTAAACCGCGCCCCGGTAAAGTTACCGCCATCCGCAGAGCCGCTAAAGGGACCGGCTGGCGTTGCCTTACTGGCACCCGCGATGGTTTCCACCTTAGGCTGTGCCATGGCATCAATGACCGCAAAGGCCAGGAACAGACACAATCCCGGCACCCATCCCCTCGCCCGCCTGCGGGCGGGATACTGCGGAGCGGAAGCTGTGATTTTCATAGTTGCAGTAAGTTGAAATTTCAAAGTTGTTTCAAAACCCAAGCCAACCATTGTCTACTAAAACAGCGGACGATATTTGCCGGCCGGCTTGCCACTATCCCAAGCGGTTGCATCAACATCCGGCTTATCCTTCAATTTGGTTTTTATGAAATCCATGGATGCCGGCGAGGCGGCTTGGAAATGGGAATCACGCACGATATTCGGGGTGACAAAAATTAGAAGATTCTTTTTGTCTCGCCCCTTTAAATCGTGCCGGAAAAGCAACCCAAGGCCAGGGATATCGCCCAAAATAGGAATCTTGGTATAGCCCTTGCTCGTGGTGTCCTCAACCAAGCCTCCCAACACCAAGGTATGCCCATCCGGAACCATGGCTTGGGTGTTAATTTTCTTGCGCTCAAACACCTGGCCCTGATTATCCTGGCCATTCAATTTGGACGTAATGACTATCCCTAAATTAGAAATCTCTGGCTTGAGGTCCAACAAAACATTGGTGTCGCCAACCACCCTGGGGGTAACGAGCAACTTGACGCCCACTTCATTGAGAATGACGTCCTTCACCTTGAGTTCATAATTCGGCTTGGCGGTATTCTGTTGCACCACCCCACCGGACACCGCCCCTTGCGTTTGCTCGAAAACAGGTATGTTCTGAACCACGGATAATTCGGTCTGGTACCCCTCCATGGCGACTGCGCGAGGGGTAGAGATGGTTTCGGTGTCCGAGTCTTCGTTCAAGAAAGACAATACCGCCCTAACTCCGTCGGCATTCAAAAAGGCGACACTGGGATACAGTCCACGAAGCGTATCCACGCTCAACCCACCGCCACCGCCACCGGCGGTGTTGACTGGTCCCAACGCATTTCCAAACAGAGTACTAAAGGAACCTGAACTGGAAGCCGGCGTACTGGAACCACCACCTGCCGGGCCACCCCCTGGCAACACTCCGCCCCCACTGGAAGTCGAAGTCCCAGTAGTCGTAACGGTGCTACCACCGCTCTGCCCGTTGCCAAAGGTAACGTTTTGATTCTTCATCGTTTGACTCCAGTCAATACCCTTGACTGAACTCAGCGTCTTGGAGGTTACCATAAACCGCGCTTCAATTAATACCTGCTGACTGGCAACATCGAGTCGGTTGATCAAATTAGTCAGGTTGACATATTCGCTTTCGGTAGTCTGCACCACCAATTGGCTGGTGCGCGTATCCGCCGTCACCTGACTGCGCGCGCTTAGCGATGCCTTCACCAAGCTGATAAGATTGGTCACATTGCCGTACTTCACCGAGATAACGTGCGGCACCAACGGTTCCTGAGCCGTGGGGTCCTTGATACTAATACGGGTGACTTTGGTCTTGGGATCGGTGATGGCGGTGTAGCCGTAGTTGTCCAAAAGGGCATTCAGCGCCTGCCGGGCGGTGATCTGCCGCCATTTAATGGAGACCTTGGGCAGTGGCATTGGTTTATTATCGGCCCCAAGTGGCGTCTGGGTGATCTTGGGATCCATGTGGACGTTCATATTGGCCATGTCGGCGAGACCTCGAATGGCGGCATCAATGGTGGTATCCTGCAGATCAATGACGGGCATCACCTCGTCACCATCGGCAATCGCCGCCGTTTGAGCGACCAATTGGGGTGAAAGACAAAGGCAGCCAATCACCGTCATTCCGACCATCGCCAGGAGGGTTGTTTTTGTTTTCATGGTGTCTATTTATATTAATTGTTGACGCCGCTAAAAATCAGTATCGGTTGGCCCGCCCCACCAAAGGAGCGAACCGTGTCCTATTTTATTGTTCCTTCAAAAACAGTTCTCGTTTTTCGGTCTTGCCATCTTCGAGGAAGAGGGTGACTTTTACAGATTTGGGCTTTATCTCATCCACCCGGATACGTGCCTTGGCATCGGGAATCAGCCCACCCTCGCCCGTGCGAAAGATTTGGCCATTGATAATCGCCCGCATACTGCCGATGATACCATTAAGGTTCAAAACAACGGACGGCGGAGGCTTGGAAATTGGCCCCGGATCAGGACCAGGAGTAGGCGGCACCGGCTCTGGTTTGGGTTTGGGGGGATTAAAGCGAAGCGTACCTGGAAAGAATGGATCACGACCAAAGCCCGGCTGGTTGGTGCGCGAAATGAATTCCGCTCTGGGGATGGGCTTTTCGATTACAGGTTCAGGGACAACCGGCTTAGGAGGTGCTTGCGCGGCCCATAGCCCACTCGCGAGCACGGTACCAACGATCACCGCCCACCCGCCCATCCGCCAAGCCATCCGGCGGGTCTGGTTATGGAATTTTGAATGGGAGTTCATTTTATTTGGGCTTTAAGAGCGTAACCACTTCAAACTCAAAGGAGATTTTTTCCCCATCCGCACTCGCATCCGGAGGCACGGGATACAGATTCAGTTTCTGCGTCCGAAAATGCGGGAACCGGTTTTCAAAGTCGGCGAGGAATTGGCCAAAGTCGTGAAAATACGCAACCCCGCGCAACTGAAACAGCTTGGCTTTGTAGGGGAAACTCTGATAAACCCCCAACTCAACATCCGCCGGCTTGCTGACGAAAGGGATTGCAACCATCGGATACGGGATTTTGAATTTATTCAAGGTGCTGATAAACCAGAAATATTGGTCATTCCCGCTGGCCATTTCAGCCTCGACCAGCGCCAGTTCGTTGGAACGAGAAAATAAAATTTCTTCCACCGTGCCGGATTCTTTGACGCGCGCCTGCGCATTTCCAACACTAGTCGAGATATCGTTGAGTTTGGTCTCGATTTTGCTTATCTGCTCATGCTGGCCGCTGATGGCAAAATACCAGAGCGCCACTGCGACGATTACTGTAACC
>JBAXGN010000216.1 GCA_037139415.1 Verrucomicrobiota bacterium
CTTGCACCCGCTGGCCTGTCAAAGATCGAAGGCTGCACCAGAAAAATGGGAAGCCAAGCATGGCAGAAAAATTATAACAAGGAAATGACTTCCCCGATCAACCGAATTTCGCTCTTTGAACCCATGAACCTGCAAGGGGGGCACGGGGAGAATACGGCATATTACCAACTGACGGATCGCTATTTCTGCCGCTTGCAATGAATCCCGCCTCATACTAATCTCCCGGCGAACTTAATAGTGCGTAACGAGAATACTTATGGAAAATAACGTGCAAAATACGGCTGAAGCAACCCTGCAAACGCTGCCGGGGGATGATGTGCGGCAGATCATGTGGCGGTTTGCGGAGCGCTATGATCTGGCGATGTTGGTGCAATCCACGCGGCAGGTGGCCCGCGGCCCCGTGGCGCGGCTCGTCGCCAACGGTGGGCGCAACACCCACGAGTGGAGCACGGAGAAGAATGATTTGCTGGCAGTGTTTGATGCGGCGGGCATCACGGCGGCGTATCTGGACCCGGAGGAAGGCGGCTTTATCGAGGGACCGAAGAATCTGGCGCTGGCGTTGATGGCGTATGAGCTGGCGTGGGTGGACGCGGGGGCGGCCACCGGCAGCCTGGCCAGCAACCTGGGGCTTTCGCCCATCCATGAGCGCGGCACGCCGGAGCAGAAGTTGTATTATATGAGCAAGTGCGCCCCGCCCAAGCCCGGCGAGGACCGCAAGCCGTGGCGCGCCGCGTTTGCGCTGACGGAGCCACTGCCCTATGTGGGCGTGGAAACCGGCACGCTCGGCGGCAAGTTGCGCGTGGCGGAGTGGACGGAAGGCAAGGAGCCGATCCTGCACGTGGATAAGCGCGGCCGGTTCATCACGAACATGGGGTTTGCCAATATTGTCACGGCGGCGGTGGATTCTGCCGACCCACGCATTAAGGGTAGCTGCATGATTATCCTGGAGCAGAGCGACGAGGGCATCTTTGATCGCGGCGTGCCGACGCGCAAGCTGGTGCATCAGTTGTCTTCGACGCGCGATCCGGTGTTCAGCCTGAAGGTGCCGGCCAGCCGCATCATCGGCGGGTACACGGTGAAGGACGGCGTGATCATTCCGAAGTACAGTCACGGGGAAATCATTGAGGCGGTGTTCCGCCGCACGCGCGTAACGGTCGGGATCATGACTTCGGCGAAGTTACTCTCGGCGGTGGAGCCGGTGATCCGGTATCAGCGCACG
This sequence comes from Verrucomicrobiota bacterium, assembly GCA_037139415.1. Classification (NCBI taxonomy): domain Bacteria; kingdom Pseudomonadati; phylum Verrucomicrobiota; species Verrucomicrobiota bacterium. Next base: position 1,220 of record JBAXGN010000216.1, read on the forward strand.
CGTTTCCGGGGCGGCGAGGCCGGGGCGCCCGGTTCGCCGCGTTATGATCTGGGTCTGCAAACCAAGCAGGACGTCGTGCAGCGCCTGGTGGATGTGTGGTCCACGGGTGAAGCGAGCGCGTCGCTGGGTTTCGAGGCGGCCCGCATATTTGATGTGCTCGATCCGCTGGAACGCAAGAAGGACGAGTATTTTAAGGCGAACAATATCGTAGGCGGACGCTCGCAGATGAAGGCCATGGCCAAGTTGGGCAAGGATGCCATTGAATTTATCACACTGGAAGGACAGGCACCGGAGAAGCGCGACCAGGCCCGCTACGAGGCGCTGAAGAATGACACGATGGTGCAGTACGTCTGGCTGGATGCGCTGGCCAATGTGTATTGCCCCGGTTGCAAATTGTGGAATACCGGTTACGGCGCGAACATGATGCGCGAAGCGGTTAGTTTGATGGGCGGTTATGGCATCACTGAGGATTGCCCCGGATTCCTTGGCCACAAGTGGATGGATGCGCAGCTTGAGGCAACGTACGAAGGGCCGGAAGCTGTGCAACGCCGGCAGATGTCCATCACGATGACGAACGAGGTATTCCTCGCGCAGTTCCAACAATACATCAAGGAGATGCGCCAGATCGCCTCGAACAAGCCCGGAACCGGCGCTTGCACGCTCGCCTCGGCCATGCAGCTTTGGGCGTGGACCTTGAACTACCTGCAAAACGCCAAGGACGCTGACGGAACGAAGTTGTACAGCAGCAATCGCCATGGTGTCACGTTCCCGCTGGCGGATGCGCTGTGCTGGTTGCTGGCGACCCGCTGCTTTGTCATGGATGTGCTGGAGTTGGAAGCCAAGGGGCCGCAGAACCCGACGGTTGCCGCCGGCCTGCAAGGCACGCTGAACTTCATGTTCGACCTGTGCCATACGCAAGCCGCCCGGGCGGCGGGCGAAGTGGCGCGCATCTGCTCGGAATTGGTTTATGGTTACAACCGGCATCCGGCCTGGACGGCGGAAAGCTGCAGTGCGTGCTACGTCACGGAAGAACTCGATGCGCTGGAAGGCGTCATCCCCGGCTTCGCGAGCGGCGCGGGCGGCAGCGGCCAGGTGCGGCAGGCGAATGAAGCGCATCCGTTCAAGGCCGGGCCTTGCGCGTGCTTCGAAGGGCTGGAGACGTTCTCGCATCTGCGCATGAAGCTGGACGGTTGCCTCACGGGCTCCCGTTTGGCGAAGGATCGCGCGGCGGAAGCGCTGACGAAGGTGATGATTCCCGAAGCGCTGGATTATCCAGTGTAATTTGTTGTCATGACAACCTCTCCCAGTGAGGCCCCGTCGGCCGTGGAACGGCAGCGAATGGACGTGGACATCGTGTGCGTGGGATTTGGCCCGGCCACGGGCGGGTTCCTCACCACGTTATCGCGGCAGTTGATGAAGGAAGACGGAACGCCGGCGATCGAAAGCCCGACCAACCCGGGCATGCCGCTGCAAGTGATGTGCTATGAGCGGGCGGACGACATCGGGTTCGGGGTTTCGGGCGTCGTCACCCGCGCGCTGGGGTTGCGAAAGAGTTTTCCCAACCTCGATCCGTCGCAGATCCCCATGGCAACCCCGGTGACGGGGGAAAAGGTGATTTATCTGCTGGATCCCGTCGGGGCGAGCCGCCGCTCCGGCCTGCTTCGCTTTTCCGATAAGCTGATTCGCGCCTTCAAAGGCATTCTGCCCGTGGAACACGACGCGATGAACCTGCCCTGGACGCCGGCGTTCTTGCATAAGTCCAATGGGCTGGTGTTATCACTGGGACAATTCAATCAATGGGTCGGTTCGCAGTTGTTAGGCACGGGTACGGTGCAGATCTGGCCGAGTACGCCCGTGGCCAAAGCGCTGATCGAGGACAAAAAAGTCGTCGGCGTACAACTGATGGATCAGGGCACGGACAAACAAGGAAAACCGTCGGATGGATTCATGCCCGGCATGAACGTCCATGCGGGTTTGACCGTGGTGGGCGACGGTCCGGTGGGCGCAATCGGGCAGCAGTTGGACGAAACGCTGGGTGTGCCCGAGGGACATCACACGCACGACTGGGCGGTGGGCATGAAGATGGTGGTGGATCTGCCCGAGGGCGTGGATTTGAAGCCTGGCACGGTGTTTCACACGTTTGGTTTTCCGGAGCCGGAGATTTTCGGGTTCTTTTACGTGCATCCTGGCCGCGTGGTGTCGCTGGGTATATTCGTGCCGTCGTGGTTCGACAGCCCGATCCGCAATACGTACCGGTATTTGCAGCATTGGATGATGCACCCGTACTTGTGGCGTTATCTGAAGGGCGGAAAACTGCGATCCTGGGGCGCAAAGTCATTGCAGGAATCGGGGCGTCGCGGAAAACCGCATCTGGCGGGCGACGGGTTTGCGCGCATTGGCGAAGGTTCCGGCAGCACCAACGTGCTGCTCAACTCCGGCGTGGATGAAGCGTGGACCACCGGCGTGCAATTGGCCGAAGGCGTGCTGGAGTTGCTCAAAAACAAGCAGCCGTTCACGAAGGAAAACCTGGAAAAAACCTACGTCAAGCGGCGCCGGGAAAGTTGGGTGGAGCAGGAAGCGCTCGAGGCGGAGAAGTCCCGCGACGGCTTCCAGCGCGGCGTGGTCACCGGCATGTTGGGCATGGGCATCAGCGGATTAACCCATGGGAAAATCAATCTGGGCGGCAAAACTGTGCCGCCGCATCAACGCGTTCCCTCGCTGGAGGAATATTTCCACGGGCGGGTGACGCCTGATGAGATCGCGCGCATTCGCCAGGAGTGTAACACCAAGGGAATTTCGATATATGGCGCGTTGATGGACAAAGTTGGCTGGCCCAGCATCCCGTATGACGGCCAGTTGCTGATGACACATCAGGATGCGCTGTTGCTCGGCGGCAAAGTGCAGGCGCCGCACGGCTATGCCGATCACGTGAATTTCCTTTACCCGAAGCTCTGCGAACAGTGCGGCACGAAGATTTGCATTGAGCTGTGTTCCGGTCAGGCCATTGCGCCCGGAACGGGCGGCGTTCCGGCGTTTGACCGGGAAAAATGCGTGCATTGCGGCGCTTGCCTCTGGAATTGCGCCAACGGCAACCCGCAAGACGCGGAACGCAGCGTGGTTGCCTTCCGCGCCAGCACGGGCGGCCTGCATTCCGCCGAGAACTAGGCCATCCATGGCGCACATCCACGAGAAGATAGACTTCACGTCGGCCATTTTCGTGGTCCACAACGGCAAAATCCTGCTGATTCACCATCGGCGTCTGGACAAATGGCTGCCTTTGGGCGGCCATATTGAATTGGATGAAGACCCGGAGATCGCTGCCTTGCGCGAAGCCCGCGAAGAAAGCGGCCTGGAGGTGGAACTGCTGGGCGAACGACCACCGACCACCGAACCCGGCACCCGTGCGCTCATCGCGCCGCGTTTTCTGGACATTCACCGAATCTCCGACACCCACGAACACATCGGCATGATCTACTGGGCGCGTCCCAAGAGCGGCAAGGTGACGCTGGCCACGGAGGAACACCACGATATCGGGTGGTACACCAGCCAGGAGCTGGACCACTTGCATCCCCCGATGAGCAACGCGGTCAAATGGTATTGCCGCAAGGCGATTGAAGAGATTTCTGCCTGGCCTCAGAAATAGCATTTGTTTTCCGACACAAAAGCGACGTATCATCTCCGCCGCATGGCTGAATATAAAACGACATGGGAGAAGCTGGTGGCGGGATTCCGCATCGTAACCACGCGCGTAGTCGCCGTGTTTGCCGCCGCATTGCTGTTGCTGAACGAATCCTGCTGGCCGAAAGACGGCACCCTGGCTTTTGCCCTCAAGATGACCGGAATTGTGCTGATCGTGGCCGGGGCCTTTGGCCGCCTCTGGTGCACTTTGTTCATCTCAGGCTACAAGACCGAGCGCCTGATCACGTCGGGGCCGTACTCGATTGCCCGGAACCCGCTGTACCTGTTCAGTTTCATCGGCATCCTAGGGATTGCGATGTCCACCCAGATGCTGACCGTGGTCGCCTTGGTTATTCTGCTGTTCGCCTTTTATTATCCCACCGTCATTGTGCTGGAAGAGCGCAAATTGCTCAAACTGCACGGCGCAGTCTTCGAGGAGTATTGCAAAAAGGTGCCCAGCTTCATCCCAAAGTTTTCAGGTTATCAGGAACCGGAGACCTATGCCTTCACCACCCGTTTGTATCGCAAAGCCATGTTCGATGCCATGTGGTTTGTGCTGGTTTATCCCCTCATTGGAGTGATCGAACATTTACACCGGGCCGGATGGCTTCCCGCATATTACCAAATATGGTGACGCCTAAGCGCCGCCGCACACCGGGCAGTGCGGGTCGCGGCGAATGTTCACGGTGCGGAACTGCATCGTCTTGAAGTCGCAGGTGAGCAATCGTCCGGCCAGGGTTTCACCCAAGCCGGTCAGATGTTTGATCACTTCCAAAGCGGCGAGCGAGCCGATGGAGCCAGAGACCGCGCCAAAGACCGGAAATTGCCGTTTCCACCAGGCCGGTTTCTCCGGGGCCAGGCAGGCGAGGCACGGAGTTTGGCCAGGGAGGAAGGTTGTCAGGGTGGCGTTCAACTCGAACATGGCGCATTCTACCATCGGTTTATGTTGGCGCACCACTTCGCGATTCAGTCGGAAACGCTCTTCAAACAGTGGCGCACAATCCACCACCACATCCGCCATTCCCACCAGGTTCGCGGCATTGGCATCCGTCACATTTTCCGGCACCGCCACGATGTCGAGGCGCGGGTTCAGCTCGCGCAATCGGCGGGCGGCGGATTCGACGCGCGGTTTGCCGAGCCAATCGTGCGTCATCAATAACTGACGGTTCAAATCTCCGGGCGCGAGATTGCCGCCGTGCGCCAGCACGAGACGCCCCACGCCGGCAGCCGCCAATTGGTACGCCACCGCACCGCCCACGCCACCACAGCGCGAGATGAGGACGGACGCAGCTTTCAGCTTGCGCTGACCGGTCTCGCCAAAGCCATCCACCCACATCTGCCATTCGTAGATGGCTGATTCTTCAGGCGTCAGTGGCGGGAGGTTGGGCATAGCGCGGATGGATGTTAATGACTGTTATTTATCCTGGTATCGGGAGGCGGGTGATTGATCACGGATTCCTTGATCGTTCCCTGATCCAGTTTGAGCACACGGTCCGCCAGTTCCGCCGCTTCGCCCAGATGATGGGTGACATGCAGGACGGAGACTGTATTCAGGCGTTTCACGGATTTAAGCAGTTGATACATTTCAGCGCGCGTATCGTCGTCGAGCGCGCTCAGCGGTTCGTCCAGGCAGAGGATGCCGGGCCGGATGGCCAGCGCGCGTCCCAAGGCGACCCGTTGCGCTTCGCCGCCGCTTAAGCCCTCCGGCTTGCGCTGAAGCAGCGGCTGGATGTCAAGCAGGGCGGCCAATTCTTCGACGCGCCGGGCGATGTCCGCCGGCGACCAGCGGCGCACCACGAGCCCAAAGGCGAGGTTGTCGAACACGGTCATCGTTTGAAACAGGGCGCGATCCTGCGGCACGTAACCAATGCCCCGCGCACCAGGCGCAAGGCTGGTCACATCACGACCATCCAGCAGAATCTGGCCGGACTGGATCGGGCGCAGACCGCAAAGGGCTTCGAGGATCGTGGTTTTGCCAGAGCCAGTCTTGCCCATGAGTACGGCGTAGGCGCCGGCAGGCACTTCAAAGCTGAGATCGCGCAATTGGAATTGTCCGGCGCGCAGCGAGAGGCGTTGCACTTGGATCATGGTTCCAGCCCCTTTCCAAAGGTGGCATCGGAGCCGAGCCAGCGAACCAGCAGCAGCACCACGCCCGCCGCACCGATCATCAACAACGATACCGCCACCGCCGCTTCCAGGTTGCCGATGCTGAGTTCGAGAAAGACCGTGGTGGAGAGCACCTCGGTCTTCATGCGAGTCGCCCCGGCAAACACCAGGATGGGACCAAATTCGCCCAAGGAACGCGCCCAGGCCAACGTCGCCGCAGTGAGAATTCCGCGACGCGCTTCCGGGATGGTTACCCGCCAGAAGGCCTGATGCCGCGAGCACCCGAGGGTGAGCGCGACCTGTTCGCTGCGCGGGTTAATCTGATCAAAGCTGACTCGCATGGTGCGTACCGCAAACGCGCACGCCACGGAGAATTGCGCCAGAATCACGGCTGGCACCGCGTACGTCACCGGGATGAGCTTCTCCAAGGCACGACCCGGCGCGGTCTGCATGAGGATCAACAAGCTCAACCCAATCACCAGCGGCGGCAAGACGATGGGAATATCCAGGACAGCATCCAGCAAGCCACGCCCGGGGAAGCGATGGCGCGACATCAGGTACCCCAGCGGCACCGCCACCCAGAGGGAAAGCACCGTGGTAATGCTGCAACTGATGAGACTCAGTTGAATGGCAAAGCGAATATTTTCATTGCGCAGCGCGGCCAGCAGATGGCCGGGCGTGGTAAAGGCCAGGTCGGCCAGAATCATGGCCACAATCAGACCCGCATAGCATCCGCCAATCACGCACAAGCCGGCGACAAACGGCCAGTCCGCCCTCGAACGGTTGGGGCGTAGCGCGCAGTCTTTGGCGGATTCTAAACTCACCTGCCAGGAAGCTTAACGACATTCGCGGGAAAATACAAAAGGCAAAATGGCCCGCTTGAATTGCAGAGAAAAAGCCCCCTTCCCGGTCCACGGGAAGAGGGCGGTCAAAACTGCGGGAAACCCCAGTCTGGTTTAGAGATAACTGGAATACCGGGGATCGTACATCTGGGATTTGATCAGGGCCGGCAAATCCCTGGGCCGACGTTTGCGGGCCAGGTTCAGCCGGTAGGCTTCTTCCGCCACCGCTACGGCAATCGCCTCGGAAACTTCACGGATGCGTTTCAAGGAGGGGTAAATTCGGCCTAATTCGAAATCGCTATCCATCACCTGATTGGCCAGTGTACGAGCCGCAATGGAGAACATGCTGTTCGTGACGTGCTTCGATTCGCACGCAATCACGCCCAGGCCAACGCCCGGGAAGATATACGCGTTATTGCCCTGACCGGGCACAAACGTGCGGCCTTCATAAGTGACCGGCGCAAACGGGCTACCGCTGGCGTAGATGGCGCGGCCTTGGGACCAGGTGTAGGCCTCGGTGGCGGTGCATTCCGCCTTGGAGGTGGGATTGGACAGCGCAAAAATGACCGGGCGCTCGTTGTTTTTGGCCATCAATTCCACGACCGGTTGCGTGAAGGTACGCGGCATGCCGGAAACCCCGACCAGGATGGTGGGTTTCAACGTGGCAATGGCACTCAGCAAATCCGGGCAGGCCGGAAACTCATGGGCATAGTGCAATTTGTGCTCCGCCAAGTTGGTCCGACTCTTCACCACCAAGCCTTGCGAATCAATGAACCAACAATGCTTCCGGGCTTCTTCCACCGGCATCCCGCCGTCCACCATCGCCGAGACAATCAGGTCGCCAATGCCGATGCCAGCCTCACCCGCGCCGAGGAACAGGATGGTCTGATCCTGCAACTTGCGGCACATCATGCGCAGAGCGGAGTACACCCCGGCCAGCGCCACAGACGCCGTGCCTTGAATATCATCGTTGAAGGTGCAGGCCTTTTCCTGGTACTTATGCAGCAACCGGAAGGCGTTTTGGTTGGCAAAATCTTCGAACTGGATGAGCGCCTTGGGGTACCGTGCCTGAAAGGCCGTGATGAATTCATCCACCAACTCGTCATAAGCCGCGCCGCGCAACCGGGGTTGGCGCAAGCCCGTGTAAAGCGGTTCCTTGAGCAAGGTCTCGTTTTCCGTGCCCACGTCCAGCGTCACCGGCATGCAATACTCCGGGCGGATGCCGGCGCAGGCGGTGTACAACGAGAGCTTGCCCACCGGGATGCCCATGCCGAAGGTGCCCAGATCGCCAAGGCCCAGAATGCGCTCGCCATCCGTCACCACCGTGATTCGGACATCGTCATGCGGCCAGTTCTCCATGATCTTGGCAAATTGCCCGCGATCCCGGGGCGAAAGGTACAACCCGCGGGGGCGCCGTAAAATGTCGCCGTATTGCTGGCAGGCCTGGCCTACCGTCGGGGTGTAGATGATCGGCATCATTTCATCCATGTTGTCCATGACCACCCGGTAAAAGAGCGCTTCGTTGCGGTCTTGCAACGCAATAAGCTGCACGTACCGTTCCAAGTCATTCGGTTTCTTGCGGAAGTTGCTGAGAATCCGGTTGACCTGTTCCTCTTGGGAAAACACCCGGGGCGGCAGCAAGCCGCGCAAGCCGAGGGCGTCGCGTTCCTCATCGGTGAACGCCGTGCCTTTGTTGTACAGGGGGTTATTGAGAATAGCTGTGCCACGCGGCAACCCGCGTAGTTTCTTGCGCGCGCCAGTGGGCGTATTTGTGTCCATATTAGCTTTAATCATATTAAGGATTTTTGCCTTTAATTCAGGCATCTATCTGGAACACTAATAGTGCATACTCTGGAAAGGACTTCCAGAAAATTCGTGAACAAAGTTAAGAAATACTGGTGAGGTGGAGTTTCTGGTCATGGAGTCACCGTTTTCAGGAAAAGACGTTTGTCGCCAATCAACACTGGAGCGTCATAAACCGGGATATCTTTGAAGACCACTTTTTCACCATCCGTCATAATTTTCTCCGCCGGGATTTCATGGATGCCACCGGTGATTGTGTCCACCCAGACCGGCTCGGTGAAGCTACCCTTGGCAATCGTGAAGGTCGCGCCCACGGTCTCGTTCGTGTTGGATGGCACTCCGCTCTTGTCCCAAAATACCAGTAACGACTGGCCGGTCGGTTTATGTTTATAAGCATAAAAGGCAGTCGCCTGAGCGCACTGGACTTCGCATGGATAATCCGGCACCCGCGTCAAGGTGTCGTCAAACACAGCGACCACGTTTTGCACCGCATAATAGGCGATCTTCACCTTGAGCAGACGGTACTGCTTATCGGTCTTCACCAAACCGTAACGGTCCATATCGCCCAACCGGTAGCCTTCCCAACGGTTATAATCCAGATCGGCAATGGAAAAGATCAGCGACTCGACGTCATGCCCCAAGTCGCCCAACATGCGGCGGACCTGCCATTTGGCCTGGGTCAGCTCGGTCCACGGATACTTGCACAGCGCGCCGCCAAGGCAATATTCCGATTGCGTGCCGGCCTCACCCTGCCACAGTTTGATGTTTGGCGCATATTTCTGGAACAGCACTTTGAGTTTTTCCACGTTCTCATAATGTCCCTGATCGGGATTGCGCGTATAGCCATGATAAATGAACCACGTAAAGAGCGACTCCTTTTTCAGTTCGGTGATCCGCTTGAGCCATCCCTCAGTGAAATCCGGTCTGGGTCCGCACAGCACACCGCCGGCAATGCGCGCCTCGGGGATTATGCGTTTGATGATTTCGGCGGTGCGAATATTGATATCGGCAACCATCTCGGGCGTATGTGTCTTGTTGCCATCCGGTTCATTCCACATTTCCCAATCGCGTACTTTTCCCTTGTACCGAATGGCCATGGCCTCCACCCACTTATCCCAGGCAGCCCAGGCTTCATCGGAGGTCGGGAACCCACCGGACAGTCCACGGCCGCCACCCCCGGCATAAATCGGGTTGCCGTAGTTGGTTTCCAGAAAGATTTCCAGACCGCGACTGCGGGCATCGTCAATGACACGATCCAGCCAGCGCCAGTCGTATTTACCCTTCTCACGTTCAGTGGTGGCCCAACCACCCTGGAGGCGAATTTTTTTGATACCCAAGGGTACCAGATAATCTCTGTATGAATCGTAGCTGGTAAAGGCGCGGTCGAGCGTCTCACAGCCCAAGGCCCAATTCTGGCCGGTGATCTCGCCCACGCTGCGCGGGGTAAGGGTACCGATGCGTTTGAGGCCGGGATTAAGCGTGGTTTGCACCCGCGTCTCGGAGGTGTCAATGACCTGGGCCGACACGGCGGTTGCCAACCCGAAGGCCGCGGCCATAAGCCAAGCCAGAGTATCGGCACTCCAATTTGCAGCCGGTGCGGAAGTCCGCACGATGAGTGCCCCAGACGAAATTGAGCGTCCAGGACATTTCGTTGTGTTTGCGGTATGTGTTTTCATAAATGAATTTCTGTAGTTAGCATGGCGCTTGCGGCTCGCCAAAGCGATCTTCGATCAACCCACCCGCCCAACCAGGCGGCGATGCCTGATTGCCATGGTTGCGGGGACAAATCCCGCAACCGGCGGACCGGTGGCTTGGCTGGCGAAATCACACTGAGGTTGTACCGATTGTGACGGGCAAGTGCCAGCGCAAAAACCGGGAATGCGCGCCCGCGAAACAACGCCGTCGCGGCCAGACCAGGGTTAAGCGCTTAGGTAGTTAAACGTCAAAAAATAGTCATTAATAACTTGCCCCCCACACTCAGGCTTGTTAAGCTGCGCACGATCGATTAAACAGAACCGTAACAAATAAAAGAAACTCATGAAAAATTCAATCAAACTATTGGCCTGTACTGGTGCCCTCATGTCCGCCTTGGCGGCCTCTGCCGGACCCCAACTCATTATAACCGGGGACATCTCAGGGGATGGACTAACCGCTAGCGGTATCATCAACAGCACCCCCTTCAGCTATACGCTTACTATCAGCAGTCCCCCTAAAGCGGATTTTGGTGTCGGGCGGACGATTACTGGGGGACAGTGGGCCGGCAATTGGATCGTGCGGGGTTCCACCACGGCTTTTGGCAGTTTTTCCAGTACCTACCAACTCAACGGACTCCCTTTAAATAACGGGAGTTCGTTCACCTCTGGAACAGAGGCGTCTGCCGACAACTATCTTTGTTTCTACGCTACTGGCAGCGGTTGTGATGCCATTGCGCAGTTCGATTTCTCCAGCGCCACGCCGAAAATCTCTGCCTTCGTTTACGACCCTGCCGGGGGGAATATTGATATTTCTTCGGGCATTGGCAATGTGGTTGCTAACGCGACCTCTGCCTCCGTGCCGGAGCCTTCGACGTATGCCTTGGGCGGCCTGGCCCTGGTCGGTATGTTCTTCGCCCGCCGCCGCCAGGCTTGAACGAATTGCCCTCGCTTTCTGCTGCAAAACTTCCCCAGCCGGGTCACTCCGCTGGGGAAGTTTTTTTTCTGATTACTGATTACTGATTACTGATTACTGATCACTGATTACTGATTACTGATCACTGATTACTGATTACTGATTACTGATTACTGATTACTGATTACTGATTACTGATT
>JBAXGN010000217.1 GCA_037139415.1 Verrucomicrobiota bacterium
AAACATGGCGACCAGTCAAACATGGCGACCAGTCAAACATGGCGACCAGTCAAACTATGCGGCTCACTAATTTTTGCGGTTTGTGAATTTGCTTTGGTTTTGCCTTGACCCGGACGGGTTTCCGCCCAAAGTATGGGCCTTTACATATATGACTGAGAATATGTTCAAGCGGTTGTTCATCGCGTTGGCGCTTGTGGCGGGGTTGCTCGTTATGGCTGCCAATGCGCCTGATCAAAACACAGGTGACACCCAGGCGCAGGCCGATAAGAAAGCGCGGGAAACCGCGCGGGAACAGGCCGAGGCGCAACGAGTGGTCCAAGCCGAGGCGGAAAAGGAAGCCCGGGAACTGACGAAACGCCGCATCGAATTTGAACGGCAAGTCCGGGAGGAAGAAAAGGCCAAGGCTCTGGCAGCCCAACAGGCTGAGGTATTGGCGGCAAAGCGCGCGCGGGAAGCGGCGGTTGCACAAGCGGCGGCCGAGCTAAAAGCCCGCCAAGCCGCAGAGTTGGCCAATGCGGAAAAAATCAAGACGGAAAAACGACTTCAGGCCGAAGCGCAGCGCAAAGCCAAAGCGGACGCAGAAGCCGCTGTCAAAGCCGAAGAACAGGCCAAGAAACGCGCTCAAAAAGAAGCCGCCGCCAAGGCGGAAGCCGACCGCCTAAACCGTATTGACTCACGCGTTAACGAGTTGGTGGAGCGGGAATTGAAGGCTCGTCGCACGGCCAGTGCCGCACAGGAAGATGCTTGGTTAAAGGCCGAGGCGGATCGCCAGCAAAAGGAAGCGGCGGCGGTCGAGATTAAAGCCAAAATCGAGGCGGACCGGGTGCTGAAACTTGAAACCGAGAAAAAGGTGCGGGCGGATGCTGAACTGGCGCGGCATAAAATCGCCGTGGAGAAACAAGCGCAGCTCGCGGCGGAAAGCAAAGCGAAAGCCGACGCGGAAAAACAGGTCAAGGCTGATGCGGAGAAAGCTGCCCGGGAAATCAAAGCCAGAGCCGAGGCGGAAAAAAAAGCCAAAGCCGCCCAAACACAAGTTGCCAAAATTCCCCCGCTGGGCACTTTGAAAAAAGATGCTTCACCGGGCAGTTCATCCACAAAGTCGGTGAAAAATGTGGTCAAAACCCCGCCGGTTAAGAAGGTGGAACCGCCTAAAAAGCCCAAGGTCCCCACCGTCGCAACGATTGGCACGATTGAACGCCTGGATCCTGCGCTGGATAAATTGATCCCACGTCAAGCGGTGATCGAAAAGCTGGCGGATGGTTTCAAAGCGTTGGAGGGGGCGGTGTGGATGGGGGGACGGCTGCTGTTTTCTGATGTGCAGGAAAATGTCATTTACGAGTATGAAGAAGGGGTGCCGGTCACCGTATTTCAAGCGCACAGTGGCTACACTGGCAGCGCCAAACGCGAGGGGGAACTTGGTTCCAGCGGCTTGACGCGTGATACCTCCGGTTCGCTGGTTATTTGCCAGCAGGGAGATCGCCGCATTGTTCGCATGGAAAGCGATGGACGTCTGGTGCCGCTGGCCGAGTATTATCGCCAGCGCAGATTCAACAGTCCCTGTGAGGCGGTTTTTAAATCCAATGGTGACATGTATTTTACCGATCCCCCTGAAGGGCTCGAGAAACGCGAGTTGGCGGATGCCAACGGCGAAATGCCGTTCTCAGGCATCTATTGCTGCACCAAAAAGGGTGAAATCAAGTTGCTCTGCAAGGAAATGAGCCGTCCAACAGGGTTGGTTTTTTCACCCGACCAAAAGACGTTGTACGTCGCCAACTCGGACCCAACCAACGCCGTGATTATGGCGTTCGCCATTCAGCGCGATGGCTCTTTGGATAAAGGCCGCGTCTTTTTTGACGCCAACGAACTTGTCAAGAGCGGCAAGAAAGGGTTGCCAGAAGGTTTGAAAGTGGACCGAAAAGGCAATCTGTTTGCGACGGGGCCTGGTGGGGTGCTGGTGATTTCCTCGCAGGGCAAACTGCTGGGGGTCATTAATACCGGGGAAGCGACTGCCAATTGCTCCTGGGGTAATGGTGGTAACGTGCTATATATCACGGCAAACCAATATCTTGGACGGCTGAAAACCGCTACTTCCGGCGAGCGCTAACGCCTCACTACCAAGCGCCATTCCAGCCTGACTCTCTTTTGCAAAAAGAGTTCAGGTTGGCTGGGATGGTGGTCGCGTCCGTGGATCAGTTGGTTGAGACTACCAATGATGCACAAAACTTATGGTGAGGATGGTCTGGCAAGCGATGCCAGCAAGGCGGCCACAGTATCGGATTGGCCGGGCAGGACCAAGTCCGGCGCGATTTCGTTGAGCGGACCCAGGACAAAGCGGCGTTGATGGGCACGTGGATGTGGGAGGGTCAGGCGAGGCGAGTGCCGGGTTTCCTGGCCGAAGGCAATCAGGTCCAGATCGAGCGGGCGCGGTTCGTTGAGGATTTGCTTGGGGCGGCGTCCGAATTCTTTTTCCAACGTCAACAGCTTTTCCAAGAGGGTTTCCGGGGTTTCTTCCGGCAAGGTGTCCAATAGCGCGACGGCGTTGAGGAACGTTGGCGAACCGGGTGGGCAATCCATCGGTTCGGTTTCCCAGAAAGAGGATACCCGCAAGGACTGGCGGGAAAATGGTTGCAGACGCACCACCGCCTGACGGAGCAGGGCGGGGGAATCTCCCAGGTTGGAGCCGAGCGCGATGATGACCGTAGGCATGGGGAGAGATATTTCCAGAGGTTGCAGACCGGCTAAAGCCGGGACTCCAAACAAAAAGTGAGCATGATGCGAGGTTTTCGGGAGGTCGTGGGGAGCGCGGATCATGGAGCGGCTAGCCGCCAGTCGCCAGTCGCGTGCCGGCGGTTATTTCAAGCCCAGGACATCCTGCATGGTGTAGATACCCGGTGTTTGGCGCACGACCCATTCGGCGGCGCGCAGGGCGCCGTTGGCAAAGGTTTCCCGGCTGGAGGCTTTGTGGGTGAGTTCGACGCGTTCGCCCATGGCCGCGAAGATGACGGTGTGATCGCCCACCACATCGCCACCGCGAATCGCGTGCATACCAATCTCTGTGCTGGTTCTTTCTCCAACAATGCCTTGCCGGCCATGGCGCACGACCTCATTTAGCTGCTGTTGCCGCACGTCGGCGAGAATTTCCGCGAGGGATCGCGCGGTGCCGCTGGGGGCGTCCTTCTTCAGGCGATGATGCATCTCGACCACTTCGAGATCGAAGGAAGGCCCGAGGATTTCCGCCGCCTTGCGGGTCAGCCAGAACAGGGCGTTGACGCCGGTGGAGTAGTTGGAGGCCCACACCATCGGCACGGTGGCGGACAGGTTGCGGATGCTCGCGGTATCCGCCTCGGAATGTCCGGTGGTGCCAATGACGAGGGCTTTTTTGTGTTCGGCGCAAAGCCGGGCGACCCCGGCGGTGGCTTGGTGAAAGCTGAAGTCAATGACGACATCGCTTTGGGCAATCACGGTGCGCAGGTCATCACCCATATCAATGCCGGCGGCAACTTTGATTTCCGGGATTCGAGCGGCGCAGGCGAGCAATGCCTGGCCCATGCGGCCTTTGGAACCGTTGATAATGACGCGGGTCATGAGTTTGATTTTAAGGTTTAAGAAAGTTCACCGCGCCAGCACGCCACAGTCAACCAGGGTGGCGCGCAAGGTTTCGCGGCTTTTGGCACTCAAGGCGACCAAAGGCAACCGGTATTCCTCTTCGATCTGCCCCATCATGGCCAGCGCGGCTTTGATGGGTACCGGGTTGCTCTCGATGAACAAATCCTTGTAGAGCGGATAATATTTGGCGTGGAGTTTGCGGGCCAGGTCCACCTTGCCCCGGGCAAAGGCGTCTACCATGCGCGCCACTTCCGCGGGGATGACGTTCGAGGCGACGCTGATCACGCCTTGTGCTCCCACCGCCATGAACGGCAGGGTGAGCGAGTCATCGCCGCTGAGAATGGTGAACTCTGCGCCCAAAACGTGGCGCAATTGGCTGATGCGGTCGGCATTGCCGCCAGCTTCCTTGATGCCGACGATATTGATGCAGTCGTGCGCCAGGCGGTGGACGGTGTCCACACCGATTTCAATGCCGCACCGGCTCGGGACACTATAGAGCACCAAGGGCAGCTTGGTGGCTCGGGCGATGGCATGAAAATGTTGAAATAGCCCCTCCTGCGTCGGCTTATTGTAATACGGCGCAACCTGGAGGGAGCCGTCCGCGCCCAATTGCTCGGCGCGTTGCGTCAAAAAGATGGCTTCTTTCGTGGAATTCGCACCGGTGCCCGCGAGGACTTTGATATTCCCGTTGGTAAACTTGACGGCCAACTCAATGACCCGCAGGTGCTCATCATAATCCAGCGTGGGGGATTCCCCGGTGGTGCCAACCGGCACAATACCATCCACACCGGCCTTCACCTGGGCCTTGATCAGGCGTTCGAGCGCCGCTTCATCCAGGCTGCCGTTCTTGAACGGGGTCACGATTGCCGTGTACGTTCCCGTAAAACTTAAATCAGTGTTCGTCATCGGACGGATAAAATCCGCCAAAACCGGACGTTTGGCTAGTCTGTTTTTCAGGTAATCGCAGGTGGGTCAGGGCTTGGCCGGGACTGTATTGGTGCCTGCGTCGGGTGACGGCGAAATCTCATTCGCGTTAAGTTCCATATCTTTGGCTCGCTTCTTAGCCTTGCGGGCATCTTCCTTTTGTTTCAACTTATCCCTGGCTTCCTGGCGTTTTTCCCGGTCGTCCAACATTTTCTTCTCGTCGTCCTTGTACTCCATTTCTGCCTCGCTGGCTCCGGACGAGGATTTGCGTTCCCTCTCCGCCAGAGCGGCGGCCAAGTCTGGGGTCGGCAATACGGTTGGACGGATAAAGACGATTAGTTCACTGCGAGCTGCTGTTTTGGATTGGCTACGAAACAATACACCCAAACCGGGAATGTCCTTGAGGAAGGGAACACCGGAATGGCCATCAGACGAACTTGCTTTAATGAAGCCCCCCAGCATCACTGTTTGACCATCACGAATGGCGACCTTGGCATTCGCCTGGCTGTCCTTGGTCACCGGCACATCTCCCACGTTGGCGATCGTCACGGTTCCTTCCGCGCTTTGAATGCTTTGTTGGATTTCCATCACCACCAACCCATCGGGATTGATCAAGGGCAGCACGGATAGGCGAATGCCGATCTGCAACTGTTGAATCGAACTATAGCCGCCATAGGCGCCACCATAAGAACTGCCAGTGGGGTAGGGCCGGGTTTCACCACTAAAAATGTCGGCTTGGACGGCATGGGAGGTTTGAATACGCGGACGTGAGATGATGCGTGACCGTGAGTCATTAGCCACAGCGGTGGCGGCCACGTCCAGATCGTGGCTTTGCATAAAATAGGAAAAACCACCGGCCAATGAACCGCCGTTAGTACCTACGGCGGAGGCCATGTTAGCGATCGTGAGCGGGTTGATTCCACCATTTACAGCGCTCAGTGCAGACACACTGCCTTTTCCTTGGTGTTGTTGCAAGTAGCTGACGCCGAAGTTGCTGTTATCATCCAGGCTCACCTCGACAATCAAGGCCTCAATCAGCACTTGGGCTTGCACGATGTCCAACTTGCCAATGATGTTGGTGATCATGTCCATGTCTTGTCGGTTGGCAAAAACCAGCAGCGAGTTGGAGCGCTCGTCCGCGATGATCTTGGTAGTGCCCAAGATCTGGAAGTCACCCGAGCCGCCCACCTTGTTCACGATGCTGCGCAGGCGGTCGGCAAAGGAGGACTGCGCCGCGCCGGGGTTGGCTGGTTGGGCGGTGTTCATACCCGATCCCATTGTATTCATGCCGGGCTGGTAGCCGGGTTGGCCTGGGTAGCCGCCCATACCACCCGCACCGCCCATACCTGTCTGGCGATTTCCAAAACCGCTGGAGGAACCACTGCTCAGACCGCGTCGCTGGCTGCTGCCGCTACTGCCGGTCGAAGTAACCCCGCCTCCCGAGGTCAGGCTGCCCAGCACTTGGGCCATATCCGACGCCAGCGCATATTTAATGGGAATGACCACCGGGGTAATTTCCATCGGAATGGATATATCAATTTTATCGAGCATTTCCAACATGCGCTTTACGTTATCGGCGTAATCGCGAATGACCAGCACGCCGCTGGTGTCAATCGGGGTCACACCGCCCGTCATTTTGGCGAAAGGCTGGATAGCCGCAACGACTTCCGACGGCTTGGCATTGGTCATCTGCCTCACGATGGTGACAAACCCTCCAAGATCTGGCATATCGGATATCTCGCTGGAGTCGCTTAATGGCTTGGCTTCTGTGAAGGCTTGGGCTTGGGGTATGACTTTGACGAATTTATCACCCACGTTGATGAGGGTGATTTGATTCATCATCATCACTGCTTCAAGCAAGCGGATGATTTCCGAGCGGGTCAACGGGGTCTGGGTGCGTACGGTGATGGGCGTGGCAGGCAGGGCGTTGGGACGGATGATGGTGCGTTGCACCAGATCGGCATAGACTTCCAATACGGCGGACAATTCCGCTGCTTTGAGGTCAATGGTGCCGGCGGGCATCAAATCGTCATCTTTGGCGCCTACCAAGGCAGCTTTTTCCGCCGCGTTCATGGCGGGGCCGGTACCTGCGCCGCCTAGTCCTCCTGGACCGCCACCCGGTGCTGGCGCGGCAGGTGCCCGCGATGGCAGAGTCGGAATCATTGGCATGGCGGGCATGGATGGCATGGCCGGGGTCATGCCGGGGCGGTTGGTTAGCATCATGCTGCGCGAGCGGGGAGATGGCAGGGGCGGCATGGGCGGTGGAGTTTGCGCCGTGGCCAAGGGCTCAAGCAAAGCCAGGATGACAGGCAGCAGCAGGCTAAGCAGGCGGAAGCCGGAGATTGCGGATTGCGGATTGCGGATTGCGGATTGGTCCGTTGCGTTGCCTTGGCGGCTACGCGGGGCGGATATATCCGCGCGCTGAATTAATAATGGACACAGATTTTTCATGTGTTTTTTTTGCCGGACGCCGGGCGTTCACCGGGTTGCGGATTGCCTTTCTGGGGAGTGCCGGGTTTGGCCACCGGCTTCTTTTGGTAATTACCGACGATGGTCAGGTTGGCCAATAACTTCTGGCCGGTGGAGTCTAATTTCAAGTCCAGATCGCGCACCCGGATCAAGGAGTTACCCGAGCCAAGGCGTTTGAGAAAGTCCACCAGTTCGGCATCAGTGGCGACGGCGTTCAGGGTCACCCGTTGCTCTTCAAAAAACGGATTATTGGGGATCGGTCCGCCGCCGGCAGGGGTGACGCGCTGGACAAAGACATTGGCGCTGGCCGCCGCCGTCTGGATGGTTTGCACCAGAGCTAGATCCCGTTCGTCGGCCACTACAAATTGCGCCTCGGATTGCAAGTTTTCCAGTTTTACCTTGTAGCCGTCGGTCTTGGCAATTTCCGTTTCAAATATTTTGGCGGTATCTTTCGCGGTTTTGATCTTGGTCAGCAACTGCTGCCATTCACCAAAATGCGGAACCACCAGCCAGGCATTGAGCACGACAAACAGCACCACGGTGGCCGCCATGACCAGGCGGCGTTCCTGCGGGCGCAGGTTTAATTTGTCGAAGATGGAAATCATTCTTTTTCCAGGCGGTTTAAGGTGCAGTCAAAGCTCCATTTGATTTGGCCGCTCATGCCGTTCATGGTGGGAGCCTTGACTGTGGTGAACAGCGGTTGACCATTCAAATCCGTCTTTTTCATCGCGCTGTTAAAGTCCGTCACTTTGCTGCTCAGGTCTTGCGACGCGGTGCCAAACAGCATCAGGGAACGCTCGCGGTTCATGGAAAGTCCCGTGAGGGTGAGTCCCTCCGGCAGGTTGCGGGCGGTGGCTTCCCAGCATTCAAGCGCGGCATATTTGAAACTCTGCTGGTCCTGTAAAATCTGGATTTGCGCCTTTAATTGCAGGGCGTTGGTGTACGTGGAACTCAGGCTGGCGACGCGCCCCTCCGCCTGGGTTGACTGCAATTTAAGCACCTCGAGCCAGCCAAAATAAATCAGGGTCAGGAACAAATAGACCATGATCACGGAAATAATCCCGCTCAACCACAAACGATCCACGAATGAAGCGCGGTAACGATCGGCAACCTCGGGCGGTAGCAGCCCTGGTGGCCGGTTTGGTTGGGCCAGGCGTTTCGCAGTCAGTGCCGCGACTTGCGCGGCTGGATGCGGGGTGATGACGAGCGGTTCTTCGCCGGAGAGTTCCCGGAAGACCGAGCCGAACATGGAGGCGTGGACGGTGTCCGCAACCAGATGCCAACGTGGCGGAGCGGTCAGCCAGCCGTCCAGTTCCCCCGCCCACGCCATTTGCTGTAACTGCTCTTTAAGCGCTTTTTCGCAGTCACTTCCCTCTGGCAATTGGATCAGCCCGAGGTGCCGCAAACAGCCGCCATACCACCACGCGGCGAGCCACGCCGTATTCACGCCCTCTTGCGGCGCGTACACCCACACGCCGTCGCCCTTGATTTCTGTGGCCAGCATTTGATCCAGCATCGGCACTTCCAATTGGTCGGCAACGAAACTCTGCCCTTCCAATTGGCCGAGATAATTTTCCACTTGGTCCCGTGCGGCGATCAACACCACGACCGTTTGCTGGCCGTCGGCGGTGGTCGGCAGAAGTTCCATGCTCCAGACGATCTGGTTGGTCGGCAGCGGGGAAAGTTTCTCCAATTGAAACTCGACCATCGAAATCAATTCGGAGGTCTCACTGGCCGGGAAATGCGCCACCTGCAAAAACACGGAACCGGGCGGCAACCAGCCGACATTCAGCTTTTTCTGCCACAGGGAGGACCAGGTTTGCGCAATGACCTTGGCGGGCAGTGTGTCTTCCGCAGCGGGGGCATACTCCCGCTCCAGGCGGAAATGTTCGCGCTCGGGTGTGAACTGCCACAACTGGCGCGTTCCCGCCGTTTTCAACACATTGCATGATTGCCAGCGCGCCATGGTTATTACTTCTTGGTGCTGGCGTCTTCCACCAGGTTCAGATGCTCTTCCGTCTGGGTGACACGCATCACTTCTTCAATGGTGGTTTGACCCGCCATGACTTTGTTCCAACCGTCGGTGCGCAGGGTGCGCATGCCGATTTCCAGGGCTTTTTGCGCGATCGTCGAGGCGGGGGCGCGGCTCATGATCAACGGGCGGAGGGCTTCGGTGACCAGCAGTAACTCATAAATACCCATGCGTCCCTGATATCCCAGTTGGCGGCATTGATCACAACCCGTCCCGCGATAAAACTTGGCCGTCTCGATGTATTCCTTCGGGAACTGAACTTTGTCCAGATATTCCCGACTGACCTTTTGCTCGGTCTTGCAATGCGGGCAAATGGTACGAACCAACCGTTGTGCCAATACCGCTTCCACGGAAGAGGCCACCAGGAATGGCTCAATGCCCATGTCAATCAAACGCGTAAACGCGCTGGGAGCATCATTGGTGTGCAGGGTCGAGAACACCAAGTGCCCGGTCAGCGCCGCGCGAATAGCAATTTCCGCTGTCTCGAGGTCGCGAATTTCGCCGACCATGATCACGTTAGGGTCCTGGCGCAGAATGTGGCGCAAGCCCATGGCGAACGTGAGCCCGATGTCCGAGCGCACCGCAATCTGGTTAATGCCTTTGAGTTCGTATTCCACCGGTTCCTCAATGGTAATGATGCGTTTGGTCACCGAATTGATGGAACTCAGGAAGGCGTATAACGAGGTGGATTTGCCCGAACCGGTGGGGCCGGTCACCAGGAGAATGCCGTGCGGCTTGATGATGATTTCGCGGAGGGCCGCTTCCTCGTGGGGGGCAAACCCCAGCTTCTCGAGGCTCAGGAAAATCTTGCCGCGCGTCAACAAGCGCAGGGAGACGCTTTCACCATAAACGGTGGGCACGGTTGAAACGCGGATGTCCAGTTCCTCGCCCTTGATCCGCACGTTGATGCGACCGTCCTGCGGCAGGCGTTTTTCGGCAATGTTCATGCCGGACATGACCTTGATGCGCGAGATGATGGCCGCCTGGAACTTTTTCAACTGCGGCGGCATGGGGGTTTGGTGCAGAATGCCGTCAATGCGATAACGGATGCGCAGTTCGTCTTCGGCCGGTTCAAAATGAATATCTGTCGAGCGATCTTTGAATGCTTCCCAGATGATCTGATTGACGAACTTGATGACGCTTGCCTCTTGATCATCCTCGGTGATTTCCTTGTCGGCGGCCAGCTCGAAATCGTCGTCGTTGTCCTCTTCCATCTGATTCAGCGTGTCCGCGCCGACGCCGTAATATTTTTTCAAGGCTTTTTCGATTTCCTGGCGTGGGGCCAGGGCCATGGTAACCGGTCCGCGGGCATCAAATTGTACCGCGCTCAACATGGCGCCATCGAAGGGGTTGCTGACACAGACCTGCAAGGCACCGTTGTCGTACGCGGTGGGCAGCACGGTATATTGAAAAGCCACCTTGGTGGAAATCTTGTTGCGCGCCTCGGTGGGGATGGTCAAGGTGGTTAAGTCCAAGAA
This sequence comes from Verrucomicrobiota bacterium, assembly GCA_037139415.1. NCBI lineage: Bacteria > Pseudomonadati > Verrucomicrobiota > Verrucomicrobiota bacterium. The sequence continues at coordinate 10,510 of JBAXGN010000217.1, forward strand.
CGGCCATTTGAGCGTGTGGCTGAGATTTTGGAGGAATGATTCCTCGGAAACACCCCGTTCACGGCAGCAAAATGCGAACAGCGTCTCGGTCGAGCCGCTTTCCGTTGCCACCTGCCATGCTTTGCGCCACTCGTTCAATTGCTTCGGTTCCGACTGCAACGCATTAGCCAGCAGGTCTTTGACTGGTGTAAAAGCCATTCTGTTTCCTGTAGTTATACACGCTTCCAGCGGTAAAGTTGCGGGTAAAATTGAAAAAAATGCCATTGGAACTTCATTGACGAATCGCTGGCGGGTGTCCAAAGTTCACCGAATTATTTTTTATGGTAAAGATACTTTTAAAAGCCGTGTTCGTGATCGCGGTGCTGTCGTTTCTGGTATTGATGGGCATGCATAACCGCAGCACCGTGCCATTTGATCTGCCGCCGCTGCTGCCGCAAACGCTTAAGCTGCCCTCCGCCTTGATGTACTACGCCTTTTTTGCCATCGGGTTTCTGACCGGCGTCGTTCTTTTCGCGGGTGGCAAAAAAGGGGGGGGCGAGGGCAAATCCAAACGGGTGGAGAAATAAGCAGCACCACGTAGCCGCCTGTCTGCGTGCTCCGCACAGACAGACCGAGGTAAGGATGGCTTCGCGAATTCGGAGTTCGGAATGGTCCGTCTCCTTACCTCGACGGCTACAAAGTTGGGTCGGCTGGCGGTTGAGCGGTCGTATCCGGGTATCATTTTGTGAAGGTCGGTGTCATATTTTATGCTCTCATGACTTGGAGCAGGCGGGGTCGGGCGGTGCCGTCACTGGCGCTCTCCGGTCTGGCTTTGGCTGCGTTCACAACGTTTGCGGATCTCGGTGACGCGCGTAAATTGTTGCAAGCCAACCAACCGCAAAAAGCCGCCGAGACATTGAAACAACTTCAGGCGCAAACCCCTGGTGATCCTTGGTTGGTCTATAATTTGGGAGTCGCGGCCTATGCCGCCAAAGACTACGGGCAGGCGGATCAGATCTGGCAAAAACTCGCGAGCCGTGAATTGCCTGAAAAATTGCGCGACCGGGTTTGGGAACAAATCGGGAATGTCTCTTTCCGCAAAGGCGAACCGGTGGAAAGCAGCGATCCCCAGTCGGCCCGGCAACTTTGGGAGCAAAGTCGTGAAGCCTACCGGATTGTTTTGGTGACCCATCCCAAGGATAAAACCGTTCAGTACAACTTGAAGGTGGTGGAATTAAGGCTGGCGCGGCTGCACGCTCGATTGGCCCAGCAATTATTGCAGGAGGCGCAAAATAAAGCACTGGAGGAACAGATTCAGAAAATGCAGGCGGCGCTCGACCATCAGCGCACGGCGCAAAACCTGGAGAAGGAAAATCCGCAATACGCGCAGGCCGTCAAACAGACGGAGCAACAACTGGCCGAGAAATTCAACCAGAAAGCCGGGCAGGAGGAAAAGACGGCGGACAACGCGGTGAAAAATGCTAACGCCAATGAGTGGGAACGCAAGCATGCCCAGGACTCTTTGCGCAAGGCGTTATCCGATTTTCAGGAGGCCAAGGCTCTGGATCCGCAAAATCAGCCAGCCCAGCAGGGGGAGAAGCGGGTGCAGGATAAACTAGTTTGACTTCGTAAAGATAAATGTTGCGTTCGCGCAAAAAATTGCGTAACTTT
>JBAXGN010000218.1 GCA_037139415.1 Verrucomicrobiota bacterium
TACGGGTATGCGCCTCGCTCGCGTCTCGCCAGCCGCCCAAAATCCTGCGCGCCTTCGTCTCAGCTTGAAAGCTCATTGGAATAACCTCCGCCTATGACGCAAAATAAACCTTCGCCCTCCGTTTTGGGTTGCCGTGCCAGTCTCCTTGCTGCGGGATGTTCCCGCCGGGATTTTATCCGTTGGAGTGGCACCTTGGCGGCGGCGCTACCGTTTGGCCTGTCACCGATGGCTGCCCGGGCGGCAGACTCCGTGACGAAGACAGCGGGCACAACTCCGGTGGCCATCGTGGGCTGCCAGGGTTACGGCCCGGAGGTGCGCACCGCACTGAAACAATCCTTCGACCTGTTGGGCGGGATTGGTTCGCTGGTGAAAGCCAAAACCGTTACCGTAAAGCTGAATCTAACCGGCACCGATTTCACCCCGGTTTTCAAACGACCGGTGGGCGAAAGTTACATGACCCATTTTTCCACCGCGCTGGCCCTGACCGGCTTGCTGATCGAGGCCGGCGCACGACGGGTGCGCCTGGTGGAATCCACCCAGAGCAAGGCCAGGCTGGAGACGACGCTGGAGCTGGGCGATTGGGATGTCAACCAGTTGCGCGCGCTGGGCCGTGTGGAATTTGAGAACACGCGCAATCTTGGCCTGGGCAAAGCGTATGCCGAATTCAAAGTGCCCGGCGGCGGGCGGATGTTCGCCAGCTTTCAACTGAATCACGCGTATGACGAGACGGACGTGCTGGTCTCGCTTTGCAAGCTCAAGCAACATTACACCGCCGGCGTGACGCTCTCGATGAAGAACCTGTTTGGCATCACGCCCAACGCCCTCTACGGCAGCGGGGCGGGCAGCGAGGACGCCACGGAAGGCCGGGACTTCCTGCACTCACCGATCGGCCTGCCGCGCCGGATTGATCCGCCCGGCTTCAAGTTCAAGCCGGGCAAGGAACCGTTGAATCCGGGGGAACGCATCCCGCGCATCATCACGGACCTGTGCGCGGCGCGGCCGATTCACCTGGCCATCATTGACGGCATCACGTCCATGAGCGGCGCGGAAGGACCTTGGAGTACCGAGATAAAATTCACCAAGCCGGGCGTGCTTATTGCGGGTTTGGATCCGGTTGCCACCGATGCGGTGGGCACCGCCGTCATGGGTTTTGCCAACCCGCGCGCCCCGCTCGGCGTGGAACCGTTTGGTAATTGTGAAAACCATTTGCTGTTGGCTGAACAGGCTGGTTTGGGTACGGCGGATTTGGCCAGAATTGACGTGCGCGGGCTGACGCTTGCCAAGGCGCGGTATCCGTACCCGCCGCTGAATCTCCACATGTAGTCCGGCATTGCGACCAACGTTGGTAGCCGTCGAGGTAAGGAGACGGAACCAGGGATTTCGGATGTCCGTCTCCTTACCTCGACGGCTACGCGGAAGGGGAATGGGGAATCCGCCTCCTTACCTCGGCGGCTACGCGGTGTAGTTGGTCGCGTTACGGTATGACCGTGGCGTGCCAGAGATAGGCGATGCCGCCGGGTTGGACCGGTTCCGGCGGTTGGGTGGCCAGGTGTTCGGCCACGGCAACCATGGCTGGCAACACGACTTCGGGATTGGGATTGAAACCGCCGATGCGCCACAACCCGCCCCAGCCATTGAAACGGTATGCACCGATGAAATCCGCCCCGGCTCCGCTGACCAGTGCCCAGTGTCCGGGATCAGGTCTGGTGCGTGGCAGACCGCGATTCACCGGGCTCGATAGCCGGCCCAGGCGCGTGGATAATTCCGGGCCAAACCATTGCTGGCCGGTCGCGGTGACCGTCAACGGTTCGCCCGGTGCTTCCACTTCCCCATCGGCCACCGGCAGACCCAGATAGCCCATGCCGGCCGGCCCCACACTCGCGGGTTTTCACCCGTTGCCCGTGGGCATCAGCGCGGTATGGAACGAAAAGCCCGCCGCCTCACACCAATGCCCCCCATGCACCACGTACTCGCGGATTTGCGTCAGCCGCGCGCGCCAGTCGCCCGCCAGCCCCGCCGGAAATATTTCCCCATAGGGATTCACAATCATCAGCCAGGCTTGCGAACCCGCCTTGAGCGCCTGGTCTAATTCCGCCGCCGTGGTCAGGCGGCGCACTGCCAGACCGTGGCGCTGGAGCAGGGGCGATTTTTCCAAGGCGGCCACCCAGGCGGACGGCATAATGGATGTCCAATTGGGTTTGTGCCCATTCGAGAGATCAATCACCCCGATGGCCGGTTTGCCACCGGGCCAGTCTTTGGGCGCTTTGCCAGCCAGGTTTTCCGGCGGGCGAACCAGGGTCTGTCCCACGAGGGCAGGCAGGCGGAGTGACACCACGCCGTTTTGAATGGTGGCCGGTTGGGCTTTGCCACCATCAAAGGTCACCCGTGCATTCGCGTTCAGGGCGCGTGGCAATTCCACGGCGATCTGCGTTTCCGCCGGCGCGTAGGCCCACACCTCAAATTGTTTTTGCCGTTCCTCGGTGACAAACGAGACGCCCTCGTTGCCAAACCGTTGGTTATTAACCTGGCTTAACCGCCCGGCGACCACGCCCGGTCCGGAAACATGGAAACCATGCGCCGCCAGCGCCTTGCCATCCACCGTCTGCGGCTGGGATGACAGGTTCGCCGCGATGGTGAGCAGACCGAACTTGGAGCGGATGCTTTCCCCTGCACCGGTCCGCGTCGCCTGTTGGTGCTCGAACGCCAGCGTCGGTGTGCCGAGATACTGGGCGCAAACCGATTTCTGGAGGCGATCCAGCCAGCGCAGCCATTCGCGCGGCGCGTCCCGTTCCAAGGCGGGCGCAGAGATGCGATAACTCATGCTGAATCCCAAGCCCAATGTCCAGGCGAGCACCTCGGGATTGGTCACAAACTGGCCGAGGTCATGATACAGCATCGCCGCTTTATCGTGGGCGATATATTGCGCGACCGGATAAATCTGCCAGGCATTGGGCGGGTATTCGTTTTTCATGAATTTCCGCCACGGTGGTCCGCCTTCGGTGGGTACAACTTGAAAGCTCAGACCGCACAACTGGGCTTCATAATTCACCACGCGATCCCAGCCCGCCTCGGTGGAGAGCGGCATGCGCGCGGCATCCTCTGCCGCCTGCGAGACCAGCCCATCCATATAGGCATAAGGCGTGGGTGAAGCCGGGTTCATATCGTATTTCCAGGTGCGTGCGCCGCATTGATCCTGGAACAACACGTCCACCGGGTAATCCATTGTGAATTGCCGCACGGTTTCGCGGTTGACCTTTTGCACGGCCGGATGCCAATGGCACACGGTGTAGCCGTCATTCTTCGAATAGCGCTCGTACGCGGGCGTGCCATCCAGGTTTTTTAACAGGGGTGCTTCGCCCTCCCGCTCAAAGGTCGGGCCCTTGGGGTGATCGCACCACCAGGTGGGATTGGTGTACGGCATGACCAGGTGGCCCAACTCATGACAACGGTCGAAGAAGCGCCGCAAGTCTGCCGGGGAGCCAAACCACGCATTGGGCGGCAGATGATCCGGATATTCCTTGTCGAAGCCGCCCTTCAAATAATCAGAAAAATGCACCAGCGTGGGGACAGGCAGTTTGTCCAGATGCGCCAATTTCTCCTGGCTGTTGCCGGTGTAAAATACCAGCACCGACTGCTTGAATTTCTTCAGCGCCTCCGGCGTGAGCTTTTGTTCCAACCGGCGTTCAATCCGGTTTTCCTGGCAATACCGGACGAGATTCTCCGGGGTGGTGCGTCCTGTAATGAACAACACTTTGGGCGAGGTCCACACGGTGCCTTTCTCGACGAAGGTGCCGAAGGCGCGCTCGAAATAGCCGCCCGATACGTCGCCACCCCAGGCGAGTTTGCCGGGCACGAAAATCAGGTCATGGCGTTTGGCCCCTTCCCACGGCTGACTGGTTTGCGGTTGCACGCCATAGACGGCCACGGTGCCTTGGGCTGATTCCAGTTGCGCAAAATCAGCAAACGCCGGCGGGTAACTGAGCTGACTCTCGAAATAGCGCACCGGCATCAGCGCGGCGAAGAAAGAAAACCCGCCCACCTCAAACCAATGCCCGCCGTCGCGCACATAGCGGCCCACTCGCGCCACCATCTCCTTGTGGTCCTCCAGCTTCAGCACCGGCAGACATTCGCCGTAGGGATTCAAGATCGCGCGAAATTCTCCCTGTTCCAGCGCCGCCGCCAGTTCGCTGATCGAGGTCAGTTCCACCAATTGCACCTGCCGCGCGGTGACCGAAGGCAATTGCCGCAGGCGCGCTACCCATTCCGCGACGTCCGTGTAATTACCGCCGCCCCGTTCCGGTCCCCGGGTCAGTGCCAGAACCCCCAGCTTTTTGCGGGTCACAACGGCCTCGCCCGCCACGCGCGCCACCACGGCCGGCACGGCACGCAACATCAGACTCTCCTCGGGTTCCGTCACGAAACCGCCCACCCGCCACAACATTCCCTGCCCGCCCAACCGGCTTCCGGAAAGGTAAGCGCCGTGCTCGGATTCGATCAACACCAGGTCGGCTTGGCCTTCCCCCGGTGGGCGATTAACCACTGCGGACTTGCCTTCCAAGCCGCGCGCCACGGATTCACCCAACCAGGTTTTCCCCTCGGCGGTCACGCGCAACGGGACCGCCGGATCGCGCATGTCACGTTGTTTGGGGAGTTTGCCATACAGGCTGGCATACCCTGCCGGGCCTACGGATTTGGAACGCCAGGCAGAAGGACTCTCCAGTGGCTGTTCCTGAAAAAACGGCGACCGAAACGCCGTGCCCACCGTCATATTGCCGTTGGGTGGACAGATCAGCCGCTCCATCGTCGCCGGATTGAACCGCATTCGGGCCGGCAGGTAAAAATCCAGAATCGTTTTGGTGGCGGGCTTAAGTTGGGCAGAAAGGGCGATGCCGTTTGATACCACGGTCAATGTCACATTGACCGTCAGTTCCGCGCTGCGATAATCCAACAACAGTTCATCCTGGCTCCGGCCCATCCGGCACTCGAAGGACTGGCTGGCGTTGCCCTTGGCAAAGGCGTCCGCGGTGATCTCGCCGCCCTCGCGATACTTCACCTGCCACAAACCGCGTTCGCCACTTTGCCACAGCGAGACATTCTTGCCCGCCTGAGTCATGGACAGGATGGACCCGTTGGTGGCGCTCAGCGTCACGGTGCCCTGTGCTCCAGTCACCAATATCCGGTCATTTGCGATCTGGATCGCCGCCGGCAGGATTGTTTGGCTGCACAGCCAAAGCCCGCAGACTGTTATAAATTTTTGCATAAAATGAAATTGACCTGTGACTGACGCGGAGGAACCCACTTCCCGGTCCGCATCAGCATGACACTTACGTCATTCCGTCGCGCCGCTGCGTTTCAACAACTCAACCAATTCGGTGGCGCCGCTGGCCGAAGCGATCATCAAGGCTGTGCGGCCCTGCTTGTCTTTGCTGTTCAGGCTGGCCTGCTTCGCCAGCAACAGGCGCACCGTGGCGACGTTGCCGGCGCTGACCGCCAGGTGCAGCGGCGTAAGCCCATCTTCATCTTTGGCATCGGCAGTGAGACCGCGCTCCAGCAAAAATGAAATCAACCCCGGTTCCTTGTTGGTCGCCGCGACGTGCAGCAGTGTGGTGCCGGATTTGCCTTTGGATTGCAGCTCGGCGCCTTTGCTCAACAACAATTCCACCATCTCGCGGTGGCCGCCCGCAACGGCAGTATGCAGCGGGGTTAATCCGGTAATATCCTGCGCCTTCAGATCCGCACCCTTGGTCAGCAACAGCTCCACCGCTTCTTTATGGCCGCCCAGTGCCGCCAGGTGCAACGGCGTTTGACCGCCAAAATTGCCCTCGTTCACCGGCGCACCGCGTTCCAACAACAGCGCGACCAGCGCCTGATGCCCGTTCTGCGCGGCCAGGTGCAAGGGTTGCCCCACAAACATGGAGGGCGCGCCGACTTTGGCCCCGCGTGCCAGCAGATACTCCGCCACGGCCAACTGGCCTTTGCTCGCGGCAAAATGCAACGGAGTTTTGTCAAAGTCACCCTTGGCATTCACCAGTGACGGTTGCAGTTTCAGCGCGCGCTGCACGGTTTCCAGTTCCCCCTTTTGCACGGCCTCAAACAATGCCAGCGCCAGCGCGGATTTGCCGCTGGGCGTGGGTAACTCGGCCGGCGGCGCGGGCGGGCGCGAATGTTTGGTGACCACCGGGGCTTCCACCGGCGCCGGTTCGGCTGGTGTACTACCGCCGGTCGCCCGGCTCAACAGAGAGAGTACCTCGCGCTTATTATTTTCCGTGGCCAGCTTGGCCGGCGTTTTCCCTGTGGAATCATGCGCGTTCGGATCGGCCCCCTTGGTCATCAGGAATTCCACCAACTTGTGGTTGCCGGCGGAAGCGGCGTAATGCAGCGGCGTGCGGCCAAAACGATCCTTGGCATTCAGGTTCCCCCCGGCGGCGACCAGTGCCTCCGCGATCTCCATTGCACCGGCCTGTACCGCCAAATGCAGCGGAACCCGTTGATACATGTCATCGTTGTTGTTGGCGTTCTTGCGGTCCTGCACCAGCAACTGCTTCACCTGTGAAAGGTTGCCGCTTTTCACCGCGTCATGAATGGGCGCGGCGAGGGTCTGGAGAACCAGGCCCATCGTCCCGCCCCAAACGGCCCATGATTGCCAACGATGTGTCATTGTTCCTTGGACTCTGCCGGGCAGACCCATGGATGGGTGAGACGATGCGGATTTCCCGGATTTCCTCAAGCGCAAAAGATAACGCAAACGCTTCTTTCCAAGTATAATCATGCTGAGCGCGGATGCACGAAGACCAAGTTGAGGCTTGCAACGGCGGTTTGCCCGATTGGCAGGTGGAGTGCAGAAGGGTTGCAATGGTGATGCAGTTTTAGTGCTGGGCGCGTTACAACCCTTTTCAGGCAGGTTTCAGACTCTTTGGACCGCAGATCATGCGCGGCTGAAAAGAAAATGGTGCGCGCTAGAGGATTTGAACCTCTGACCTCTTCCGTGTGAAGGAAGCGCTCTACCACTAAGCTAAGCGCGCACGCTTGGGAGTAGCTTACCGGATCTGCGGATCAATTCAAGCACTTATTATTGGCCAGGATAAAGTAAAGTACGACGATGACCCGACTGCCGGCCTGGCCGCCGCGGATTGAAGGAACTGGCGCCTTGACGCTCCCTGGCCACCCAGATAGGTTATTGACATGGCAGATCATGGAACATCTGATTCAGCGAACTGGCAGGTTTCACGCCTTACCAGAGGGGCAACCACACTGAAGCAACCGGCCCGATTGGAATGAGCCTTGCATTGGCGTGAAACCATACTTATTCATGCTCATGCGTTTAAAGATGGTGCGATTTTTAACCATCGCCTGCCTGTGCGTGCATGGTTGGGCGCCATGTTCCGCGCGCGCGACACTGCTTTTGAGGTACACCTTCGATGAAGACCCCGCCGGAGTTGTGGCGGCACTGGATTCCGGTTCCGGCACGCCCGCGCCCGGCGTGTTTATCGGATCTGCCGCCACCCGCACCAATAAAACACCTGGTCAATTTTCTGTCGCGGCGCTGAGTCTGAATGGAACCAATGCCGGGTCGTACTATGTTTCCGGTGGGGATGCGGATAAACTGGACGCCTTGAGCAATCTTACCATCACGGCCTGGCTTAATTTGCAGGCATCCCCGGCAGCGAACGATCGCGTGGTCAGCAAGCTCTTTAGTGACGGCACCCGGGCCACCGGGTTTGATCTACGGTTCATGGGATCGCCCTCGGCCATCAATTTTTCGCTTGGGTTTTCCTTGATCAACGGGCAGTCGGTTAGCGGCCTGCCGACTGTCACCGGGCCGGTGGCATTTAGCTCGTCGAATGTCTGGACGTTCATCGCCGTCACGTATGACGGCGCAAAAGTGCGGTTTTACAGCGGCACTACGAACAGCGGCGTCAGCCAAGCGGGCAGTGACATGAACAAATCCGCCAGTTTTGGCACCCCCACCAATACCACCGCCGATTTCCGCATCGGCAGCACGGCGGCGGCCACGGCTGACCGTACGCCGCCTGCGTGGTTTGACGACGTGCGCATCTATGATGCGGCGCTAACCTTGGGCGAACTGGAAACTATTCGCGTGGAAAATATTTCCATGGCACCGGTGATCGTGTCACCGCCGCAAAATGTGCTGATTGAAACTGGAGGGACCGTGGCGTTTAGTGTCGTGGCCAACGGTACCCTGCCGCTCGCGTACCAATGGTATTTCATTACCAACAACGTCACCAACGCGCTACCCCAAGGCACCAACGCAACCTTGAATCTTGCCCAGGTTACGTTCGCCAATGCGGGAACCTACCAGGCCGTGGTCACGAACCAATTTGGCAGCGCCACCAGTGCACCGGCCACTCTGACCGTAATTGCGATCGCTCCGCCCAGTTTGCTGAGTGTCACCGCGTTCCCTACTCGCCGCGCGGTGACCTTGACGTTTGACCGGGCGGTGACGGATTCGGCCACCAATCCCGCCAATTTCCTTGTAAGTGGCGGAATCACTTCGGCGGAAGCAGTCCCGGATGCCACCTTGACCAACCTCACCCTCGCGACTTCGTTGCAAGTTCCCAACGCCAGCTATTCCCTCACGGTCACCGGCATTCAGGGACGGCTGCCGGACGCTGCCTTCATGGCTCCCATCACCACCAATTTCTTTTCCCCGCCGCTCTACGGACCATTGAATAACGTGCCAGAGGCTGCCGGGTGGACCTTGCTGTATTCGCTGAATCTGCCCAACACGGCGGCCTATCATGGCACTGGCGTAAAGTATGATTTGGATCATCATTTATGGGCCACCAACTTCAGCCGGGTAGCATATTACCTGGAGTTGCAACCCAGTAACGGGCCGTTACAATTTGTCTGGGCCGCCGTGGATCCATTCGTCACGGACACGATGCAACTCGGTGTGCCGACCACCCAGTCTGGTGCCATTTTTCAGCAACCAGTGGTGAACCTGGAGGTTCGTTCAAGCGTGGCCGGCGTGGTCACCGGCAATAACCTGACCGGCGGGAGTCTCAAGTTCATTCCCGGAAGCGATGCCGCCCCTGCCACTGCCGGGCGCGGGGCGATGCAACTCCAGCATCACGGCAATGTCGTTTTCACCTTCAATGGTTGGGGCTTGGGCGGCGTTCCCGACTTGGGCATTGGCAATAATCCCGACGTTGCGTATCCCGATTGGAACCAGGCATCCAACGCTCCCACGTGGCCGGTCAAACGCCTGCTGGTCTATGTGCTGCAACGTCCAAATATGACGACGGATTCCGATATCGTGGTGTATGGCAGCACTTCCGGCGGAGTCATCGCCGCCGTGCAGACGGCGCGGCTCGGTAAACGGACGGTGCTGCTCAGCCCGGACAACCATCTTGGTGGCATGTCCAGCGGCGGGTTGGGATGGACGGATATTGGCAGCAATGGCACGGATTACATCGGGGGAATGGCGCGAGAATATTATCGGCGCAATGGGACGCGCTATGGCAAAAGCCTTCAGTTCAATCTGGAACCGAAGGTGGCGGAACAGATTTTCGGGGAGATGCTGGCAGAAGCGGGGGTGCGCGTGGTGTTTAATCAACACCTGGCTTCCGTGGTCATGAATGGACCGCGCATTGCCCAAGTGGTCATGGCGGACGGCTCTGCGCACCGCAGCCGCATGTTCGTTGACACCACCTATGAGGGCGACCTCATGGCGATGGCCGGAGTGACCTTCACGGTCGGACGAGAGGGAACCAATACCTATGGTGAAAGTTATGCCGGGGTGCTGGCCCCGGGCAACGGCGGCTACACGTATGACCCATACGTGGTGGCCGGCAATACCAATAGCGGGGTGCTGCCTTTGTTGACGACCAATGCCCTTGCGCCGCGCGGTGGCGGTGATCGCGGGGTGCAGGCGTACAACTTCCGCCTCTGCTTCAGCCAGTCCGCCACCAATTTCCTGCCCATCACCGCGCCCGCCAACTATAACGACACCCAATTTGAATTGATGGCCCGCTACCTTGAGGCGCGCTTGGCCAAGGATGGCGCGGTTTCCCTGGGGCAATTGATGACGTTGGATCGTCCGCCCGTGCCCGGCAAATACGACATTAACGCCAACGGAAATATCTCCACCGATTTTGTCGGGGAAAGCTGGACCTGGCCGACCAACACCTTCGCGGAACGCGCCGCCATTCAACGCGCCCACGAGGATTATACCCGTGGCTTGTTTCTATTTCTCGCCACCTCCTCCCGGGTGCCCGCCGCGGTGCGCAGCGACATGCAAAACTGGGGCTTGTGTCGCGATGAATTTCTGGACACGGGCGGCTGGCCGCACACGTTGTACGTGCGCGAAGCCCGGCGGCTGGTCGGCGATTATGTCATGCAGCAAGCGGATTGCCAGGGGGGGCGGATGGCGTCCGATAGCATCGGGCTCGCCGCCTATTCCATGGATTCGCATCTTATCCAGCGCTTCGCCAGCGGCAACCAAGCTCTCCATGAGGGCGGCATGTTTAATTCCACTCCGACCCCGTTCCCGATCAGTTACCGTTCCCTGATTCCCCGCCAGGGCGAATGCGAAAATGTGCTCTGCACCTTTGCGCTATCCGCCAGCCATGTGGCCTTTGCCAGTTGCCGGATGGAGCCGGTACTGATGATTATCAGTCAAAGCGCGGCCACCGCCGCCGCCTTCGCACTGGATGAAAATGTGCCGGTCCAGCAGGTGAATTATGACCGCCTGGCGGTGCAACTCCTGGCGGACGGTCAGCAACTTGGCAGTACGAGCGTCTCGGATAGCGGCATCATTGTGGACAACAACAGCACCGGGGCAATCCGGGTTGGAGATTGGACGGGCAGTTCTGCCACTGCGGGTTTTTGGGGCCCGGACTACCTGACGGATGGCAACACCAATAAGGGGCTGAAGAGTGTAACGTACATCCCCAATCTGCCCACCAACGATCTTTACGAAGTGTATTTGCGTTGGACCGCCTACTCGAATCGCGCCACCAATACGCCGGTGGACATTGTCCACCCGTTTGGGACCAACACGTTGCTCGTAAACCAGCAGGTGGGAGGTGGGGTCTGGACGCTGTTACTGCGCACCAATTTTAACGCCGGCACCAATGCGCGGGTCGTCATTCGCACCGCCGGAACCTCCGGCTATGTGATTGCGGATGCCGTGCGCTTCCTCTCCTCCAACCTGCCACCGGTGCAGGCGCAAGTACACGTGGTGGCCACAGACCCAGTGACCTCAGAGGCGGGTGGCGACCCGGCACGCATCACGTTTGTGCGCTTCGGCGACACCAATCTTGACTTGCTGGTATCATACACCTTGAGTGGCACCGCGAGCAATGGAGTGGACTTCCCGGCGTTGCCGGGTTCGATCACGTTGCCGCCCGGAGTGATCAGCACCAGCTTGGTGATTCAGGCTACGGCAGACTTCATCCGCGAGGGGGCCGAAACGCTCACGATCACCTTGGCAAGTGGCACCAATTATGTGCCGGGCGCACAGAATTCGGCCACGATCGTGATCCTTGATGCCGATCAGGGGGTCCGCATCACGGCTCGTCCGACGTTGTTATCCAGCGGTCGTTTTCGCGCGGGTTTTTCCGGCGAACCCAACCGTCTCTATGATATTCAAGCGGCCACCAATCTTGGCGGCCCCTGGCTTCTTTTCACCAATCTGATGGCCAATCCCTTGGGCGAACTCATGCTGGATGTCCCGGCAACCAACCGCATTCCCAACCGGCTGTTCCGTTTGGGACCCAATCCTTCAAACTGAAGTGCGGCGGGCGAATCGCGGCCGGTGCCAGCGCGTGCCGAGCTACCAACGTTCGATCTCCTTATTCCAAATCGCTATCAAGATGAGACTCATTCGCTGGTCTTTTGAGCTGCTGGCTTCGTTGCTCGCTCGTTGCGGACCGCTACGGGTATGCGCCTCGCTCGCGTCTCGCCAGCCGCCCAAAATCCTGCGCGCCTAAGTGCTTATCCGCAAATAAAAGTTGCCTTTTTCGCCGTGCTCTGTCAATTTC
>JBAXGN010000219.1 GCA_037139415.1 Verrucomicrobiota bacterium
CCACGGATAAAAAAATCACCGAAAACAGTTGCAAAAATTAACACCGTTGCTGGGTCCCCACCGTCAGAAAGGATAAACCCTGTAGGGGTTTCGGCCTCCGGTCCCGTCGGGATGCCAGAAACCATGCCCGGATCAATGCTCTATGAGAAACCAACCGCACCCAGAAGGGGTGCTAACGACCCAAGCTCAGCGATGGCCTCGGCGGGGCGGGTGGAGCGCACGACGCGCTCACGAACTCCCGCGACGCTCGAACGGACGGCCCAAAGGCCGTTCGCTGCAGCGCATGGTTATGCGGATGGCTCATCGTGACTCACAAGTTGTGCGGCGGAAAACTGCGGCGCCGGTATCGCCTGATGCTGATACAAGCTGTAACCCAGATGTGCCGAATTGGCGACACGGAAAAAACTCTCCCGGCTTGGCGGCAAGCTTCTCACCGGAATCAAGCTGGATAGTCGTAGTGCCGTCGCGAGCAATTGAAACCACGCACATCTTAAGCTCTGGATCTCTTGGTGTGCGCAGTGAAAGGCTAACATCGTGATACATCAATGTGTGCGATGAAGTGAAAGCAAGTGGCTCTTGCGGCGGGGCAAGCGGCTCAGATAACGGCAAAGGAGTCAGGGCAATATCCTGACGATGACCAGCGCAACCAACGAGCAGCATCGCAACCCATGCAGCCGATAAAATCTGACTTTTGCACATAGCGCGTAATCCGCCTAACAGTAATATTGAACGAACTTTTCGTTCGTTGTTACAGGTGACAGGTTTTTCATTTGAGTGGTCATACTGGGTCGGGAAATCCAAGCTGTCAATGGCAAACAACCTTTGATCAGGAAGGCATTACACCGGGGCTGGATTATTCGGTTTGCCGGCGAAGTTGTCTTTATGCAGCTTCGCAGCAGTTTAACCAAGACAACGGGTGGGCTTAGACAGGGTCATTAGGCTATTGTCTGTCAATCCTTCGGATTGAGCGCCCGCATCCCGGATGGAGGCAACAATTCTGAAGGAATTGCGTCACCAGAGGCCAGGGTTGGTTGCGGGGGCGCAAGGGGGAGCAACCGTTGCTGGTTTTGCGCCCCACCTTTTCCAATCAACCCTGTATGGGTTGCGTCAATTTCCACTGGGATGGGGATCACCGGCCATTGCCACAACCCCTTCAGGGTTGCCCAGTCACGGGGGGCGTTGTACCCAAGGTAGAATCGGCCCTTTTCCCCTGACCGATTCAACCTTGGGCTCCGATGACATAATCCTTTCAGGATTTTTTAGAAAACCATTTCCCCAACCTCTCTGGCACACCCTTCGGGGTGCCTTCGGAATTCCCTCCCTTGTCCATGCTTGCAAGTTGGGCTGCGGTTCGGCATCTTCGGGGCGTGCATATACAACGCTTATGCGGACTGGGACTCGGTCTGGTTTTGGTGGCCAGCCTGGGGGCGGCAGAAACCGAACCGGAGAAATCCGTAGTCCAGATATTTACGTCCAGCCAACAGCCGATGTGGGATGCCCCGTGGCGTTCCCAACCGGTGCAACGTGCCGGTGGCACTGGCTTTGTCATTGCCGGCAAACGCATCATGAGCAACGCGCACGTGGTCAGTTGGGCGCGGCAAATCCTGGTGCGCCGTTACCAGGACCCGAAGCCGTACGAGGCGCGGGTCGAGTTTGTCGGGCACGATTGCGATCTGGTGCTGTTGAAGGTGGAGGATGAATCGTTCTTTGACGGCCTTGAACCGTTGGGTTTTGGCACTTTGCCCAAAGTGCGCACGGCGGTGACCACGTATGGCTACCCGGCTGGCGGAGAGCAAATCTCATACACCCGGGGCGTGGTCTCACGCATTGAGGTTCAGACCTACGCCCACATTGGCAACCGCGCTTTCGTGGCGGTGCAAACGGACGCCGCCATCAACCCGGGCAACAGTGGCGGGCCGGTGATTCAGGATGGCCGCGTCGTCGGGGTGGCCTTTCAAGGCATGCAAGGGTTGGAAAACACCGGGTTCTTCATTTCCCCGCCGGTCATTCAGCATTTTCTCAAAGACATTGCGGATGGAAAATATGACGGCTACCCCATGGCGGGCATTCGTCCGCTGCCGTTGCATAACCCGGCCCAACGCCGCGCCCTGAAGGTGCCGGAGCGGAGTTCTGTGGGTTGCCGGGTGGATAGTCTGGTCCATGGAACCTCGGCGCAAAGTCTGTTGCAGGAGGATGACGTGTTATTGCAAGTCGGCGCTTATGAAGTGGGCAGTGATTGCACCATTGTTTACCAAGGCAACCGCATGAATCTGGCCGCCGCCTTTCAGGAAGTGCAACATGGCGAAACGCTCCCACTCAAAGTCTGGCGCAAGGGTAAAGGGGTGGATATCCAGATGCCGGTCAAAATGTACGAAAAGGATAAGAGCGCTGGCAACCAATACGATGTCTTGCCGCGCTATTTTGTTTATGGCGGGCTCGTGTTTACTCCGCTGAGCCTGGATTATCTAAAGACCTTCGGCCAGAATTGGTCCGACGCGGCCAGCGCCGAATTGATCTACGAATTGTTCTATCGTCCGCATGAAACCCCGGAGAGCGCGCGACCGGAACCGGTGGTGCTTTCCGGTGTGCTGTCTGCGCCCGTAAATGCCAATTTCGGCGTCAAGGGCCGGCTGCTGGTGGATAAGATTAACGGCATGCGCATTGAAAAATTGGACGATGTCGTGCGGGCTTTCCAGGCCGGCCAGGGCGCGCAGCATACCTTGGAATTCCTGCCGCGCGGCACGTTTGAATGTCTGGATCGCCAGGCTGCCGACGCCGCCAACGCCGCCATTTTGAAAACCTACAATCTCCCCAAGGATCGCCGCTTATGAACCTGCTTCGATTTATACCCGTTTATGCATTGGCCATGGTGTGCTGCCTGCCGGGCCGCGTGGACGCCAAGTCCGCCCGTTCCGCCAATGGATCGGCGTGGGAAAACGCCATCGTGACCCTCGAAACCACCCGCAAACAGCATGATATGCAGCAGCCGTGGGTAAGCCGTCCGCAGACCATCTTCAAGCCGGCAGTGGTGATTGGACCACGGGAATTGCTGACCACGGCGGAGGATCTATTCAACCGTATCATGGTGCGCGCGCAAAAAGGCGGCCATGGCAAATGGTATGAAATGAAGGTCACCTGGCTGGACTATCATGCCGACCTGGCCTTGGTTACCACGGACGACGACGAGTTCTGGAAAGGGCTAAAACCTGTGGACATTCTTGGCACCAGCCCGGATAAGGATAACCTCCAATTGGCCCGTTGGAAAAGCGGCAACCTGGAGATTCGGAAAGCCGACTTCAATCAATACCACGTGGATGATTCACGGCTGAGTCCGGTCCCGGCGCTCTTCCTTGAATTTGATACGGATATGGTCTCCCTGGGGTTTGGCGAACCGATTTTTTGCGGTGGCAAGCTTGCCGCCCTGGTGTGCAGCCAGGCGGATAAACATGGCCGCGCCCTCATGAGTACGTTCATCAAAGGCGTATTGGACACCCGTAAAAAAGAGTGGCGCGGCCTGGGGTATTTTCCCTGGTTTTGGCAGCCGACGGAGAACATTGCCACGCATGCCTATTTGAATCAGACTGGCGAACCGCGCGGGGTCATCATTACCCAGGTGCCGGAGGGTGCCAAGGCGGGCGAAAGCCTCAAGTTGCGGGACATCGTGCTTCAAGTGGATGGTTTTGATATTGATGTGCAAGGCTACTATCAGGACCCCGACTACGGACGCCTGATCCTGGAAAACCTGGCGGTGCGCAATCGGTACGCCGGTGATGTGGTGCGGCTTAAGGTCTGGCGTGAGGGCAAGGAGATCACCGTCAACTATCGGCTGCCCAAGTTTGATTATGACTCCAAACTGTTGCCGGACCATGTTTATGACCGGGAACCGGAATACGTGATTTCCGGCGGATTGCTGTTTCAACCAATGAGCCGGCCGCTGTTGCGAAGCTGGGGCGCTGATTGGCGGCGGGCCGCGCCCTTCCGTTTGACGTATTATGATCATGAGCCCGTCACCACTAATACTCCCTCGCTGGTGTTGCTCTCGTATGTCCTGCCGGACCGTTTTAATATCGGTTACCAGGAATTACGGGGGTTGGTGGTGGACCAGGTCAACGGTCGTTCCGTGCGCACGCTGGCGGAGTTACAGTCGGCGCTAAAGCAGCCGCAGAATGGATTCCATAATTTGGTCTTCATGCGCAGCGATTCCATGCGCCACCTGGTGCTGGATGCCGATGAATTGGAAGCCGCCACCCGGCGCGTCGTGGAACTCTACGGGATACCCAAGGCCTTTCAGATAAAAGGGCAATGAGCGGGGGAAAACCCGAACTCCGAATCCCGAAAACCGAAACGGTTGTGCGAATTGGTCGCGGCGAACTAACCTCATGAACGGAGTGAATTTTCTATCGTTTTCGGGTTTCGGATTTCGCTTTTCGGCCTTCGGATTTTACCCCTCATGAGCGCCTTCCTCACCGTCCTCTACGCGGTGCTGCCCGTCGTCTGTGTCGCGCTGGCGGGCGCGCTCATGCGCCGTGCGAACTGGCTGAACAAGGATGCCGATGACAGCCTGATGCGGGTGGTCATCAACGTGTTTTACCCCTGCTTGGTGCTGGACAACGTGCTCGGTAACAAGGCGCTGGAAAACCTTGGGACCTTGATGCTCGCGCCCGCCGTTGGGTTCGGCACCGTCGCGGTGGGGATTGGCATCGCCTGGCTGGCGGTCCGATGGTGGGGCGGGGATTCGCCGGTGATGCAGCGCACCTTTGCCCTCGTCACTGGCATTTATAACTATGGCTACGTGCCGCTGCCGCTCGCGTTAACCCTGTTCGACCGGGAAACGGCGGGCGTCCTGTTCGTTCATAACGTCGGCGTGGAACTGGCCCTGTGGAGCATCGGCTACGCGGTGCTGACCGGCCACAAACTGGAGCATGGCTGGCGCAAATTTATCACGGTGCCGCTCGTGGCCGTCGGCCTGGCCCTGCCTTTGAACTTGCTGGGCGCGCAACACTTCCTGCCGGTCTTCATCTTGGAAACCGCCAAGCTGCTTGGTCAATGTGCCATCCCGCTGGGGCTGGTATTGGTCGGTGCCACCATGGCGGACTACGCCGCCGAATTCAAGCTATCCAAGATTGACCGGCTGTCATGGTTGGCCGTGTTGGTGCGTATGGCGGTGTTGCCTGTGCTGTTTCTCGTACTGGCCAAATACCTGCCCGCGCCCAAGGAACTTCGCCATGTCATCCTCTTGCAAGCCGCCATGCCCGCCGCCGTCTTCCCCATCATCATGAGCAAACACTACGGCGGCGACGCCCCCTTGGCGGTCCGCATCGTCGTGGCGACCTCGCTCGTCTCCGTGTTGACCATCCCGCTGGTCATCCGCTTGGGCATGCATTGGCTGGGCGGTTGAGTAGGGGTGGATGGCTGGTTGCATCGCAAACGATCAAACAGGTTTTGTTAGCCCCATCCTTGCCACCGGGAACGACCTAACGGAGGCCGTTAGGAGCTTCCGGGTGGCCGGGAACGAGCAAACAAGACTTTTTTGGTCCTCCCTTGTGTCAGGGAACCACCCAACGAGAGTCATTAGGTCTTTCCCGGTGACAAGGAACGACCAAACAAGAGTCGTTAAGTCCTTCCGGGTGACCGGGAACGTTCAAACAGGAGTCGTCAGGACGATTTAGGTGGTGGGACGACCTAACAAGAGTCATCAGCCTCTTCCCTGAGACAAGGAACGACCTAACGAAAGTCATCCGGTGTGTCCTGGCGACCGGGAACAACCTGACAAGAGTCCTCCGGTCCTTCCTTGTGTCAGGAACAACCAAACGAAAGTCATCCGGTGTGTCCCGACGACAAAGGACGGTTCAACAAGCGTCATCAGGTGTGCCTGGGTGACGAGGGATGATCAAACAGGAATCGTTAGGTGCATACCGCTGACGAGGGACGCTCTGATAAGAGTCATTGGATGTACCGCTGACACGCTGGCATGACTGGTGAAAAGGATTGAAAGTGTCCCGCTGCCGTGCCTAGCGGTTTTGTAAATGTGCGACCGTTCTTGGATTCAAGCCGCCAAGCTTCGGAGTGGCTTGGGAGCGACTTTTGCCCGGTCTTGAGGTGGATGGGGCGGCAGTGGATAACCAACTTTGAAGGATTCCGGCAATTGGCGGTACCAGCGCGGGTGGTTCTTTTGCAGCGCGGAGGCTAGCCAATGGCACATGAAAAATGCGGATTCAACCACGCCCAGTCCGGCTTTTGACCGGTTTGCGATAATGGGGCTGATGGGCAAAAACATGTTCGGCCCGTTCGGCCAATTCCTCCACCAGACTCTCTGGCAAAGAAAGACGGCAATAGTGGTTAACCTCATCTACAATGCCATCGGCCAAACACAGCGGACAATAACTCGTGGCCTTTTCAAACGGGCTGACGGGAGGATATTATTTTGAAAGTTATAGCTTCATCGTGTGGAACTATTTGTCGTTTTGCCTTCTTGCTGACTTTTTTGTAATTGCTCTGTTTCTTTCAATCCCCTAGCTCTATTGAATCCCTTTCCTGTTAGGCGATAATAATGACCCTTTTGATGTTCAATAAATCTACGAGCAATCAGACTGTCGAACTCTTCGATATAGGCAGCGTTTATGGCGGGATCATCATTTGAACCTAATGTTTGTTCTCCAGAGCGGACCCATTTTCCAAAACCATTGACCACAATTATAAACAAATCTCCTTTGTCAGCAGCATGAATGAGAATTTCTTTTTGCTTGGGCGTAATGTGACTCTTCGCAATTACTCCCAAAATCCACCAAATACCTTTTAGCAGTATGACAGCACCACCTAATATGGCGGCACACTTCGCCCAATAATCAACATTGACGACAAGGAAAAAATACAGCGTATTCATTTTACCGACATCTCCACAATTTTGATTTCCTCATGGGTTAGGCCGTAAAGTTCGTACACCAGCGCGTCAATCTGGCGATCCAGCCCAACGCATTTATTGCCGTAGAAATCTTTGTCCTTATCACTCATCGCGACGGCGAGTTGTTTTTGCGTCGTCAGCATTTGTTCAACCAAGCAGTTTAAACGGGTTTGGACGCTGCTCTCAATATTGGCTGGAAATGGGAGTTCTCGAGTTTGTTTGATGATAAGCTTTGGAAAATCGTCTCTCCTTGCGACTGTGTTAATTTGGCAGAAATACCATGAAATAATCCGGCTATTCAAAATAGCGAGAATGGCTTTTAATGAGATTGAACACCCTGGCTTTAGAATCAAACTCTGGACCGATTGGTTCGTGAGAAATATTTCATCAGCATAAACGGCTTGTAGTCTAAATTTTCGACTCAGCAGTTGGCGTAACAGTAAACGGGTACCCGCAAAGAAACGCTCCGGTTTTCCAGCTTCAATTGATGGCGTGTAGTCCTCATAAGCTATTTCGCCCAGATCAAGGATGTATCGGCGCATTTCTCCATTAAAGGCCCGTACTGCACGAGCCATTCCGCTTGCTGGGCGCGGGTGGAACTCTTCAATTCCACGCATGACCATAACAACGTCTTCAAATTTATTTTTCTGCTTACGTAGTTTTGTCACCAACTGTGTTTCCTCACGGGACGCTGTGACTAAAAACTCGGAATCTTCATTAACCAGCCATCCACTCAGATCCCCAATCTTTTTAAACTTGTAAAAATCTTCCGCTCCTTTGATTTTAAATCGAACTGGGAACACAAACAGCCTCACCAACGAATCCGAGCTGCTGTCCGTCCACGCTTTATCGTTTCGAGACTTGCGTGCCGTGACAATCATTGCATCTATGTAGGCACCATCAAATACATCGTAAGGTAATGAAACGAATGATTCCGGGAAGAAATCACGCACAAAAAGATGTCTTAGCTTTCGGCATGATGGGGTTGAAACCCATCCAGACGGAATGATATAGCCAAGATAACCGTTGGGTTTGATTACTGATGCAGCTCTCTCCACGAAAGCAATAAAAGTATCCAATGAATTTGCGAGTGTTTGATAATGTTCGCGAAAATAACCAATGGCTGTTTTGCCAGTCTCAGCCCCATACGGTGGATTCCCGACGATAGCATCAAAGCCGCCTTCCCATTCCGGTGGCAGTATGGTCGTGGCCGCCACCTCTTTATTTCCTGGTTTCTTTTTGCGACTGTAGCTGCCATGCAGCGGCACTCCAGGTGCCGTGTAGTCGAGTGGCACCGCTGCGGTTTCGTGTAATTCGTAGTTGGCCGGTCTCCGCTGGAAGATTTGCGGGAAGCGGTCTTCAAAATCCATTGGGTTGAGCTTCTTTTCTTCTACTGCCTCAAAAAGTTGTCCGGTCAAAACATCCGTACCGATGAGGGAGTTGCCACAGAGGATGTTTTTGTTAAGGGAAGGCAGGAGCGTTTCGTGGAATTCAAGTTGGTATTCGCGGGCGGTGCCAATGGTTTCTTCTTCCAGCAGCTTGAGATAGAGAGAGAGTTGGGCGACTTCCACAGCCTGATGGTCAATATCCACGCCATAGACGTTGTTGACAAGGATTTCGCGGCGTTGCTTGAGGGAGAGGTGCCACGCACCGTCTTCCCGCTGGACGCATCCGGCCTTCTTCGCCTTGTCCGGGTTGGCGTTGTACCAATCACGATGGTAGATCAACAATTTATCGAAGACCCCGAGCAGAAAGGAACCGCTGCCGCAGGCAATATCCGCAAACCGCAGTTCGGCAATTTGGCTAGGAGTTTTCCCCTCGATGAGTTTGCCGACGGTGTTATCCACAATGTAGCGGACAATATATTCAGGCGTGTAATAGACGCCACCGGCCTTGCGAACCTCGGGCTTCTCCTCGACTTTGGCGCGTTTATCGGTGGTGGTGATGACTTTCCCCAAGAACCGCTCATAGATGCTACCGAGAATTTCAATGGGGACGCAGTCGAAAGGGTAGGAGGTGTACTGGTGCGAGAGCCTTTTGCAGATGTCGGCAAAGGCATCGTCATCCACCTTGAAGCTGGCGGAGTCGAGAATGGAATGGGCCTTGAAGACAATACCATTGTAGATGCCATCCAGTTTGCGGGAAGCCGCGACGAAGTCCTGCCAGGCGGTGCCTTTCTTGCCGAAATGCGCGACGAGGTAATCCGGCAGGATTTGTTTATCCTCCAGGAAGCGGATGAAGACCAGACGATCCAAGGTGCGCTGGGTGATTTCGGTAAGGGTTTCGCCTTCGAGTTCAGGATTCTTGTTCTTGAAGGCGCGGGCGAGAATATCACGGTATTCGTCCAGTTCTTCAAGGAAGGCGTCATCGAAGCTTTGGGTGTCGCCTTTGAGCAATGATCCTTTGCCGCGCTTCTTGGGAAGATCGGCGGCGAATTTATCGAGGGAGCCTGCCGCGACGGCATCGCGGGAAAAGAGATGGAAGATTTCCCCAAACTTCTCGGCGTTGGAATAGTCGGCGTAGTGGTATTTCCGCAGGACTTGGGAGGTGGCTGTATCAATGCGGGGTTTATAGCGGCAATCGAGAATTTGGAATTGCTCAAAGTCGGTCAAAACGGCAACCGGCG
Organism: Verrucomicrobiota bacterium; assembly: GCA_037139415.1. Classification (NCBI taxonomy): domain Bacteria; kingdom Pseudomonadati; phylum Verrucomicrobiota; species Verrucomicrobiota bacterium. Next base: position 9,528 of record JBAXGN010000219.1, read on the forward strand.
TGCCCGCAATCCAAGCATAGCGGATGATTTGGAAACAATTGTCCGGCGTGGCAATGTCGCCAAAGGGTTTCTTGGCCTCCACAAACAACCGCACGTCATCACGGCGAAAGTTCGGGGCAATATAAAAGGCATAGTCGGCGCGGCGCTGGGACGTGCCCATATTAACGCCGCGCTCCACTTTGACTTCCTGCTGGAAGGGGTTCTTCTGCCAGTCGTGGTTGACGTCCCAGCCGAGGGCAATGAGGATTTTGTTGATGAAATCGGTGCGAACCTCGCTTTCCTGGTAGGTCGGAGAGAGATAATGCGCCTTATTCGCTTCAAAATCCTGTGCAAGCGCTTTGACGGTGGCCCAAGCTTCCTCGAATGTCATTGCCATAACGGGAAGGTACGGAGATAGGCGATTTAAGAAAAGAAAAAACCTACGTACCTGCCGCGGCTTGTACATCTTTACTACTCATCGCCGCTCAGGTTGAGGCCATGCCCAGTTTATTTTTGGGATTCCAGCAGCAACAGTCGTTCGGCAATGATCTCGGCCAAAAGTATTTTGGCATCCTTTAATTCGACCCGAAAGCGCCGGGCATCATTTTCCGCCCAGCGCGTGAAATAATAGGACCGACCACGGAATTCAAACTGGCGCTCATAAAGCAGAGCTCCGTCACTGACCCTGATTAATTCCACCTCCAACGCGATAGCGAAGGTCATTTTGGGATTTGTTTGATACGGCGAACCAGTTCTCTTTGGATCGCTTGTGCAATGGCTTCGCTTGCAAGTGTTGGTTCATCGCGCCCACGTTTCGCGTTGCTCTCCTGCTGAAACACCTTTGAAGGCACTCTGCGGGAACGGAACCGCTGACCGCGTTTAGCCGCTGGATAATATTTCTTCCAACCGGTGTTTGACAGGTGGGAAAACCGGTCTATGATTGGCAGGCTACTAATAGACGTTATGATCAATACTTATTCAAAGCTTTGGGCGCTCGCGCTGCTGGGCGCTTTCACTTCTGGTGCCTCCACCCCGACTTATACCACCGTGGCGGACACTTCCATGACCGTGCCGGGAAAGACGAACAAATTTTCAAACTTCGGCAACGTCGCTTACGAAGGCACCAAAGTCATCTTCGAACATATCACCTATGATCCGTACCAGAGCACCTTGTATTTCTGGTCGGGTAGCAGTTCCAGTCTCCTGGTGGACAAGGCGACCTCCGTTCCGAGTGGCGGCGGTGGTGTTTTTACCAACTTCTCGGCTTATTCCATGATGTTCCAAGCGGGTAAGCCGACGTTTGTGGGCATGGGTGCGGGGCGAACCGGGGTGTATCAGCACAACGGGACCAGCTTGGTGCGGGTGTTTGACAGCTCCACCATCCAGCCCGGTCCCGGGAGGCAGTTTGTGACCTTTGGTGCGCCTGAGGCGGAGGGAACTAAGCTGTATTTTCTGGCCGTGATTTCCCAAAATCAGCGCGGTATTTACAGTTTTGACAATGGAGTCCTGACGGAATTGCTCGCGCCTGGCAGCAAATTCCCGGGCAGCACCAATGATATTTCGATGAGTGCCCAATTGAGTGTGGAACACGGCGCCATTGGTTTTTGGGGCGTGGATGGTACCAACAATGTGAACGAGGGAATCTTCATCCTGAAAAATGGCACAGTGGCCACTATTGCCACAAGAAATACCACCGTGCCTGGGACCAATAGGTTTTTTACCCGCTTTTCCAGCCCTCCACTGGTGGCGGGCGGCAAAGTCTATTTCCTCGGATTTTACGATACCAATACCCACGCGTTGTTTTCCGCGAACCTGGACGGCACTGGTTTAACCACCATCTATGACCCCAAAAACAGCTACGCTGGCTTTACCAATAATTTTCTGTTTCCTGCGCCGCTGGCAGTGGATGGTGGCAAGGTGATTTTTTCCGGATACTCGGTGGGGGTCGGGCAAGGGGTGTTGGCGATCACCGGCAACACGCTGACGCTCTTGGCGGGGCCTGGTTCGCTAATCAACGGTAAAACCGTGTCGTACGCTCAGGCACAAACCAAAGGGTATGTAAGTGGTAAGCTCGCCTTTAGCGCCGGTTTCAAAGACAACACCGCAGGCGTTTTCATTCTTAATGGTTCCGGCGGCGGGACCGTCACGGATACCGTCAAACCGCTGCTTGCCATCACCGCCCCGGCCAATGGCTCGCGTCTTCTCGGTTCCCAGCCTACCTTGCAAGTTTCGGGCACCGCGTCTGATAACGTCGGCGTGGCGGGCGTGGTGCTGGCCGCCAATGGCAGTGCTGTTTCCCTGGTGAGCAGCACCAATAATTACCGAACCTGGAGCGCGCAGATGACCCCTGCGGCAGGAACCAATACCGTGACGGCCTACGCGACGGATGCGGCGGGAAATTATTCCCGGACCAATACCGTGGTGTTTTTCTATTCCGTGAATGGATTCTGCTGAAAAACCCTTGGTCATTTTTTGAGGCCCTTGGCTGGGCTGGGAGC
>JBAXGN010000220.1 GCA_037139415.1 Verrucomicrobiota bacterium
TTATTCAAAAACCTGCAAAAAATCCGCATTGTTAAGTCCGACAGGCTGCTAGGCAAAAGAGACAGACAGACAGATTTTTTGCCATCTTGGAGTTCGTCCAGTTCTCCTCAGCAACCGAGTGCGCATAAACTTTCATAACTCATTGAATACATGAATATTATGTACAATTTACATGATAAAAATGCCCGTTATATAAAAATCATACTTGATAATTTAAACTGCTAGTTTAAATTATCGTGTGTATGCAATACTTGCCTAGATTGGTTGAGGAACGGTTGCGGCTCTACCGCAATACATTCCCGTGCGTGCTGATTGCCGGTGCCAGGCAGGTCGGCAAAAGCACGCTTTTGCAGCAACTGTTTGGCAATGAGTTCCGGACCTTTGTGTTCGACCCGGTGCAGGATTTATATCAAGTGCGCCGCGATCCAGACCTGTTTTTGCGCAACAATCCTCCCCCGCTGATCCTGGATGAAATCCAGTATGTCCCGGAGCTGGTTCCGGCCATCAAGCGTTATGTGGATTTGGAGCGAAGACCGGGACAGTTCCTGATCACGGGTTCGCAACAGTGGCACGTGATACAGCGCTTGTCGGAGTCGTTGGCTGGCCGCGTGGCCCCGCTGGATTTATCAGGCTTTTGCCTGGCTGAAACCCGGGCCGGACACACCTGGTTCGATACGTGGCTGACCATGGCACGGAAACCGGCAGCCGATGCCTTGCCGCTGCTGAGAAAGCGCCGCTCCGCCGGTCTATCCGCCACCGAGACAATCTGGCGCGGATCATTCCCGGAAGTGCAAACCCTGCCGGAAGCGGCCGTGCCAGGCTGGATGCAGGGATATGTGGCCACGTATCTGCAACGGGATGTGCGGTTGATTCTGGAGGCCCGCGATGAGATGCAACTGGCCGCCTTTCTATCCCTCTGCGCCACCCTCACGGCCCAGGAATGCAATTACAGCAAGCTGGGGAAGGATATTGGGCTATCCTCTCCCATGGCCAAGAAGTGGCTGAGCGTGATGCGACAGACTTACCAATGGACCGAACTACCCGCGTTTTCGCGCAACCCGGTCAAACGCTTGAGCCTGCGGCCCAAAGGGTACTTTGTGGATACCGGCCTGGCCTGCCACCTGATGCGTATCAGCTCGCCCCAAGCGGTACAAGGGCATCCGGTTTTCGGCGCTTTGTTTGAAACCCTGGTGATGCAGGAATGCCTGAAACAGGCACAATCCCTGCCGGTCACGCCGGCTTGGCATCATTACCGGCAGCACAGCGGAGCGGAGGTGGACCTCATCGCCGAATTGGATGGCTGGTTGTTTCCTGTGGAAATCAAGGCGTCGTCGTCAGTCGGGCCGGGTGATGCCATCGGCATGGATACCTTCCGCCAATTTGCGCCGGGCCGGGTGGGATTGGGTCTGGTGATCTACGCTGGTAAAGAAGTACTCCAGATCTCTGAGCAATGTCTGGCCGTGCCATTTGACCTAATGTAGCGTTGTGATGGCGTTAATCTCCTGGTGCCCAACACGAATCAAAACATCGCTTGGGGCATCATGTGCGCTGTTATTTCCCTCCTTTAGTTCGTCCATCCATCCACAGCCCTAGGTCCGTAGATGGATGGACGGGAAACAAAACATCTCACGGCAATTACTGTGGACTGATTTTACTTGAACTGGCACATCGTCAAACTTACCCTACACGACATGAACTTCGCACAAAAGCAGCGCTTGGCTCTCGTTCTATCAGGATTCATTCTGCTATGCCTGCCGCTGGCAGCTAAAGCCCAACTTACTTACAGCACTAATGGTTCATCCATCACGATCACGGGATACTCCGGCCCGGGCGGCTCCGTTGTTATCCCGGACACCATCAGTGGCCTGCCCGTCACCACCATAAGAACCAACTCCTTTACAAGCTGCACCAATCTGACCGGCATCACGGTCCCCGCCAGCATCACCAATATCGGGGCCTTGACGTTCAATCGCTGCACCAGCCTGACCAATATCATCGTAAATGCCACCAACCCAACCTACAGCAGCTTGAACGGAGTTTTACTCGATAAAAACCAAACCACCCTCCTCCAGTGTCCGGGCGGTAAAACCGGAGGTTTGCAAATCCCCACCAACGTCACCAGCATCGGAAGTTCGGCTTGCCTCTCCTGTTCCAACCTGGCCAGTGTGACGATCCCGGATAGCGTCACCAGCATCGGCGATTCGGCATTCTCCTCCTGCACCAGCCTGACCAATGTCACGATCGGCACCGGCGTCACCAGCATCGGGACCTTCGCATTCCGAAACTGCACCAGCTTGACCAGCATCTTGATCCCCAACAGCGTCACCAATATTGGCAGTGTGCCATTCTATGGCAGCACCAGCTTAACCAACGTCACGATTGGTACCGGCGTCACCAGCATCGGTAATTCGATGTTCTCCTCCTGCCCCAACCTGACCAGCATTATCATCCCCGATAGCATCACCAGCATCGGGAACTCAGCATTTTCCACCTGTTCCAATCTGACCAGTATCACCATCCCCAACAGCGTTACCAACATCGGAAGTTATGTATTCAAATATTGCACCAGTTTGCCTTACATCACCATCCCCAATAGCGTCATCAGTATGGGGAGCCAGACATTCCATGGCTGCACCAGCTTGACGAACATCGTTATACCCGATAGCATCACCAGTATCGGAGCATTTATGTTCTATAATTGCTCCAATTTGACCGATGTCTTAATCGGTAACGGCGTCACCAACATCGGTACCTATGCATTCTATAACTGCACCAAACTAACCAACGTCAACATCCCCAATAACGTCACCAGTATTGAGAGCCAGGCGTTCCGTAACTGCACCAGCTTGCCAAACATCACCATCCCTGACAGCGTCACCAACATTGGAGATTATGTTTTCTACGATTGTTCCAGCCTGACGCGCATTGCGATCCCTGACAGCGTCAGCAGCATCGGAACCTATGCATTTTATGGCTGTTCCGCACTCAACAATGTCATCATTGGCACCAGTATTACTGACGTTGCAAACTTTGCATTCGCTTACTGCTCCAGCCTCACAAGCATCAATATTCCCGACAGCGTCAGCAGCATCGGAATCTATGCGTTCAGCTACTGTACCAGCCTGACAAATATAATAGTCCCCGACAGCGTCAGCAGCCTTGGAAACTACACGTTCTATGGCTGCTCTAATTTGACTAGCGCCGTGATCGGTAACGGCGTCCCCAGCATCGGAGATTATGTGTTTTATAACTGTACCAAACTGGCTCATGCGGTGATCGGCACCAGTGTTGCTGATATTGGAACCTATGCGTTTTATGGTTGCTATGGCCTAATGGATATCACCGTAGATGCGGCCAACACAACTTACATCAGTCTGAATGGAGTTTTGTTCGATCAGTCCCAAACTACCCTCATCAAATATCCGGCAGGTAAAACCGGAGCTTATACTGTTCCCAATAGTGCCACCAACATTGCCGCCTATGCATTCTATTACTGCTCCAATCTGTCTGGCGTGGCAATCGGAAACAGTGTCGTGAGTATCGGGACCTACGCATTCCGCAACTGTACCGGCCTGACAAATATCTTTATCCCCAACAGCGTCAGCAATATTGGAACCAATGCGTTCTACGGCTGCTATACCCTTCAGGAGATTACCGTGGATACAGCTAACACAACATACAACAGTTTGGATGGAGTTTTATTCAATAAAGCCCAAACTACCCTCATGCTTTGCCCGGCAGGCAAAACTGGTCTTTACACCATCCCAAATGGCGTAACGAACATTGGCACCTATGCGTTCTATCGCTGCACCAAACTGACCGACGTTGTAGTCGGCAACGGTGTCACCAAAATGGGAAACTATGCCTTCTCCTATTGTTCCAGCTTGACGCACATTGCGATCCCAAACAGTGTAGACAGCATTGGAACATATACGTTCTATACCTGCACTAATTTGGCTGATGTTGTACTCGGTAGCGGTATCACCAACATCGGAACCTATGCATTCAGCTACTGTAGCAGCCTGATAAATATTATTGTGACAGACCACGTTCAAAGCATAGGTACCTACGCATTCCGAAGCTGCACCAGCCTGACCAACATCACGATCCCCGCCAGCGTCACCAACATCGGGTCCTATGCGTTTAGAAGTTGTTCAAATCTTCTCAGCGTATATTTTCGTGGTAACGCATCGGATATTGGCGAAAATCCGGGGTCTGCCTTTCTATATGCCACCAATACAACCGTCTATTACCTGCCGGACACCACGGGCTGGGGATCAACGTTTGGCGGTCGGCCAACCGCACCGTGGGGCGTCCCCTCAATCACCGCCCAGCCTGCAAATCAGTCTATTCCCCAGGATTTGACCGGCTCATTCACCGTCTCCGTGTTCGGGATTCCACCCTACTCCTATCAATGGTCGCACGATGGCCTTGCCTTGCCCATGGCCACCAATAATCAGTTTGCCATCACCAGTTGCCAGCCCGGCGACGGGGGCAATTATCAGGTGGTAATCACCAATAAGTATGGCGCGACCACCAGCAGCGTGGCGACACTGGTGGTGGTGGACGACAAAGGGCCAACGCTCACCGTAAATGGCATCTCCGGACAGACCGTAGGCCAGCGCATTTACACGTTCAGCGGAACCGCGACGGATGCAGCCCGCGGAGGAGACGGAATCGCAAACGTATGGGTGAATGGCATATTGCTGATCAATGTGAGCGGGACGGGCAACGCGGTGGTGCCGTGGAGCCATGCCGTGACGTTGCAACAAAGTATGAATCAAATCAGCATTGTCGCGGCAGATACCCTGGGCAATCGCACCACCAACCTGTTCTACGCCTATTATCTCCCCGCCGAACGGGTGTCACCCACCTTGGCGATCACGCCTCCACCTGCCACCACCTTTTCCAATGCGTTGGTGGTGACGGGAGCTGCCAGCGACAGCAAGGGCGTGGCAGAGGTATGGTGCCAGCATAATACCGGCCCGTGGATGTTGGCCAATGGCACCAACAGATGGAGCGTCACCCTCACTCCAGTCTTTGGGACCAACACCCTGTCGGCATACGCCGTGGACACCTCGGGTAACTATTCCAAAATCAGCACGGTCAGGTTTGTGAAACTGGCCACCGACGTGTTGCCCATCATCCGCATGGGCAATGGGAGAATGAGTCCTGACCTCAACGGCCTGCCCCTGGTGGTTAATAAGACCTATTCCACCATCGCCACGCCAGTCACCGGTTATCTTTTTTCCAATTGCGTCGCCACGCATGGCCTGAATGGTCCGGTGCTTTGGACGACCAATAAACCCGCCATCCAGTTCACCATGGCATCCAATTTGGTGTTGGTGGTGAATTTTGCGCCGAATCCCTACCTCGCTCGCAAAGGGGATTACACCGGGCTATTCAGCCCGAGCAACGACGTGGTCCTGGCCGACTGGACCAACAGCGGCAGCGTGAAATTGACCGTGACCGATCGGGGAACCTTCACCGGCCAACTCCAGTATCAGGGCAAGGTGTACCCGCTGGCGGGCGCACTCGGGTTGGGCGGAGCGACCAATCTCACGATCCTGCGCGGCAGAGACCCGGCCTTGCAAGTGAGCCTCGCCTTGGATCTGAGTAATAACGGGGAAGTCAGTGGGACCATCGGGCAAAATCAAGCATGGACCTCCGAACTCTGGGTCAGTCAGGTGCTCAAACAGGCGCAGAAGACCAATTACACCCTGACGGTGGAAACAGTACTAGCCGACACAAATCATAGCCCCGTAGTATTTACGGTACAGCCTTCGGGACTCGTCACGTCCACCGTCCAACAGGTGAGCATCACCAAGATAGTACTTGCGGTGCAACCTTCGGGACTCGTCACACTATCAGGTACCCTGGCGGACAAAACCAAGTTGACTGGATCGCTGTCCCTGACCCGCAACCAGGAGGTGGCAATGTGCCAGACTTTATACAGTGGTAAGGGAATGTGGCTGGGATACGTGAGCCTGGTCGGCACGAACAGAGGTGGCGAAGCGCACTGGCAAAAACTGCCCAGCAGTTTGGATAAGGTGAATCCCAACGGCTTTTCAGTGAATACACGGTTATTGTTACCGTAACACTGTCACCATTTCAGCGTCCTCACAACCCGGAACCAGTCGTCTGTCTGTCTCTTTTCCTAGCCAAAAGAGACAGACAGACAGATTTTTTGCCATCCCGGAGTTCGTCCATCCATGCTACACCACGACAAACATGCCCGTCAGGTTAAAATTCCAGCGCGATAATTTAAAATCCCAGTTTGAATTATCGTGCGCATGAAATACTTATTCGGACTGATTGAGGAACAGTTGCGGCCCTGCCGCAATCCCGCAAACTTTACTCGATCTTGACCACCAGTTTCAGGGTCCAAGTGCGTTTCTCCCCGCCTTCCCAAGGGCGGCCATAGGAAAAGTTCAGGGTGGCAACACCCGGTTTGAGCGTTTCAAAGGTCCATGTCTGCAAGCCACCGGCCCCGGAGCGCTTCACCTCAGGCGGAATACGGCGATGCTGCACCTGCTTTATAAGCGCCGGATCGCTGTTCGCGGTCTGTTCCCCCCAGCTATAACCCGTGGTGGGATTGGAGCCGAGTTCAACCGTCAAGGTACCGTGAGATGCCATGGTTATTTCCTTGGTCTTATGTGCCGTACCATTGCGAAAGTCGTCCTCCGAAAAGGCAACCTTGGCGGGATTGCGCGCCGTTTTTTCCGCTGGAGCGGCAACCGCCGCAGCGGGAGCCAACAGGCATAGTGACAGCCAACCAAAAAGCACCATCCGCATAGAAGTTGGGTGAATCACTCACTTTTCCAAGCGTTTCTCCAAAGTTGCAGTCCGGCTGGCGGTATCATCCAAAATCCGGTTGATGGCATCAAAATCCGAGGCAAACCGTTTTTCGATCAGTTCCAGGGATTCGAGGCCGGCGGCGAGGGACTGCTGTTGTCCATCCACAAAACGGCGGAGTGATTCCACATCCATCGCCACGCGCGCCACGTCATCGGTGATTTTTGCCGTTTCATTTTCGCAATCGTTGACCTGCTGAACGACCTTGCGCACTTCACCGGTTTCCTGCTGCCACAGGTCGGCGAGAAACTTCAAGCGCGCCTCGGCCAGGCTGATCCGCGCCAACAGTTCGAGAAACGCGGCTTCATTGCCGTCATTACGCATCAAAGGCTGGATGGAGCTGAGTCTGCCATCCCTCGGGAACCTTGGTGCTCCGTTGTCCAGATACTTTTTTAAGAGTGGCTCCAACCCTTCCCGCGCCGACCCTGCCAAGGGACGATCCATGATGAGCTGTTCTCTTAAATCAGGCAGCGCCGCATAGGCATCGTTCTTATCCGCCGGCTGCCCCAAGCGCCAGGCGGCAAACTTAAGGTCCACCAGGTGGAACTTCACCAGATTGTCCGCCAAACGGGTGCGCGCACCCTGTTCGCGGGTATTCAGCTTCTGCAGCGCCTCCGCCCAACGATCACTTTCCTTGCGGTGGCTGGACAACGTCTTGGAATGGATGGCCAATTGGCTCGTGATCGTCGTCAACTCTCCCGCCATCGCCTTATTCTGGTCCCCCAGACGCTTGAAGCTGTTGGGCGAAGTCCGCAGTTCCAGATCAAATCCGGCCTGGTCAAATTCGCGCCGGGCAGCACGCCAGCCGCCCATGGCTTCGCCAAACTTTTGCTCGGCTTCCCGCGTCCGCTCACGGCGCCACTCGTTATCCGGGCTGGCCATCACCAGCCGCCGCATTTCGGCCAAGGCCGCCGAACCATCGGTCACCCACGCCTCCCCATTCGGCAGCACTTTGCCCGCCGTGCGGTAACTGCTGGTGGCGCGTTCCACCGCCGTGGCCGTCCGGTCCAGCCGGGTCTTGTTATCCGCGCGGGATTGCTCCAGGTTCACCAGCCGCACCTTGTCCTCGGCGGCATCTTTTTCCAGTTTGGACAGCCGTTCGGCCACCCCGCGCTGGCGATTGGCTTGTTGGGAGACAAACTCGCGCAAGTCATCCAGACGCGACTGGGCGGCATTGAACGACTCCAGACAACTGACGCGCAACTCGCGCATTTCGCCCAACGACGGCACCTGCGCTCGAACCGCATTGGCTGATAGCGTTACCACGGCACCGGTAAGAATACAGTGAATCAATGAATAAATGCTTGTTTTCGTCATAATTGCATTGGTTGAAACCTTCCTGAACGAATCGAAATGAACGTATCCAAATCGGTCTCCCCTGACACGAATCCCTGCGTCACTCGACGCAGCGATCTCACGGGAACCTTCTTTGAATCCAAGTTCATGTCGTTATAATGTCGCAGCGTCCGGTACCGTCAAGCATATTTCTGAACCGGCCCGGCTCTCTCTCCGCCGCCATCGTCAACCGCCCCCCAAGGCTCGTGAGTGGATGGACGGCTTTTTGCAGGTATGAAGTACCGGCTTCAGCCGGCGGAACTCATGTTGCTGCGAGCACCGCAGGTTTTGGAGTGCGTGCGGCAAGGCGGGGTGTAGGGGGCCGCGACGCCGCTTTGGATAGGCGCGCAGGCAATCGCACTGGGCGGATTGTGGCAATAACGCTGGGGATAACATTACCGTTCCGTACCCCCTCACCTCTTTCCTCTCCCTTAGCCCATGAAGCTGAAATTCAAACAGCAGGCTTATCAGACCCACGCTGTCGAGGCCGTGGCCGACTGTTTTCTCGGTCAACCGAAGAATAATGGCGTCTCCTACCGCATTGACCCCGGCCGAGGCGACACTCAAACCATGTTCAGCATCGGCGAGTCTGGGTTCAAGAACAGCGACGTGGCCGTCCCGCTGGCACAGGTCCTCACCAACGTACATGCTGTCCAACTTCGCCACAACCTGCCGTTATCCTTGGGGCTCAAGGTGTCCGCCGGTTGTGACATCAATCTCGATATCGAGATGGAGACGGGCACGGGCAAGACCTACTGCTACATCAAAACGATGTTTGAGCTGAACAAGCGCTACGGCTGGTGCAAGTTCATCGTCGTGGTGCCCAGCATCGCCATCCGAGAGGGCGTCCACAAATCCCTCGAAATCACCGCCGAGCACTTTCTGGAGCAATACGGGAAGCGTGCCCGCTTTTTTATCTATAATTCCAAACAACTCAACAATCTGGAGAGTTTCTCGTCGGATGCCGGTGTCAGTGTCATGGTGATCAACGTCCAGGCTTTCAATGCCCGCGGTCAGGATGCGCGCCGTATTTACGAGGAACTGGATGACTTTCAGTCCCGCCGCCCCATTGACGTCATCGCCCGCAACCGGCCCATCGTTATTCTCGACGAGCCGCAGAAGATGGAAGGCGCCAAAACGATGGATTCCCTGAAGGAGTTCACGCCGCTGATGATTTTGCGCTACTCCGCCACGCACCGGCAGGAGCACACCAAGATATACCGGCTTGATGCCCTGGACGCCTATAACCAGAAACTGGTGAAGAAAATCGCCGTGCGCGGCATCACGGTCCGCGGCTTGGCCGGCACCAACGCTTATCTGTATCTCGAATCCATCAACATTTCTCAGACCAAGCCACCCGAGGCGCGGGCCGAACTGGAGATTCAGCAGGCCAGCGGCATCAAACGCGTCCTGCGCAAGCTTGGCCGGAACGACAATCTGTACGATATGTCGGACGGGCTGGAACAGTATCGCGGCTTTGTGGTCTCAGACATCAATGCGCTCGATAATACGGTCAGCTTCACCAACGGCGTCGTGCTCCGCGCCGGGGAAGCCACGGGCGACGTGAACGAAGCGGCCTTGCGGCGACTCCAGATTCGCGAGGCGGTCAAAGCCCATTTCGACAAGGAGCAGGTGCTCTTCCATCTGGGCATCAAAGTGCTCTCCCTGTTTTTTATTGATGAGGTGGCCAAGTATCGCTGTTACAACGAAACGGGCGAGGAATCCGGGGAATACGCCCGCATCTTCGAGGAAGAATACCTCGCTCAACTGAACGAAGTGCTGACGCTGGAAGACACGCCCTACAACCGTTATCTCAAAGGCATTCAGCCCGCCAAGACCCACAACGGCTACTTTTCAATTGACAAGAAAACCAAGCGGCTGGTCAACCCCGAGGCGAAAACGCGTGGGGAATCCGCTGGCGAGACGGACGACGTGGACGCCTACGACCTGATCCTGAAAGACAAGGAACGGCTGCTTTCCTTCGAGGAACCGGTCCGCTTCATCTTCTCGCATTCCGCGCTGCGCGAAGGTTGGGACAATCCGAACGTCTTCGTCATCTGCACCCTCAAGCACAGCGACAACACCATTTCCCGGCGGCAGGAAGTTGGCCGGGGCCTTCGCCTGTCCGTCAATCAGGACGGCGACCGCATGGACAACCCGGCCACGGTCCACCAGGTGAACGTGCTGACCGTTGTCGCTAGCGAAAGCTACAAGGACTTTGTCTCCGCGCTGCAACAGGATATCAGCGAATCCCTGTCCGCCCGGCCGCGCAAGGCCGATGAAGCGTATTTCACCGGCAAGGTGCTCAAGACAGCGACCGGCGACGTCACGGTAACGTCGCAGATGGCCAAGGCCATTTACAAATATCTGCTGAAGAACGATTACACTGACGCTGACGACAAAGTCGCCGTCGCTTACCACGATGCGAAGAAAGAAGGCCAACGCGCACCACTGCCCCCGGAACTCGCCCCGCACGCTGAACAGGTCTTCCAGTTGATTGATACCGTGTTCAGCGCCGTGCAACTGCCAGCCATCGAGGACGAGCGCAGGGCCAAGGTTAATCCGCTCAACGGAAACTTTGATAAGAAGGAATTCCATGAACTTTGGAACCGCATCAATCGCAAGGCCGCTTACACGGTTCATTTTGAAACGCCCGAGTTGGTGAAGAAATGCGTCACCGCCCTCGACAAGGAACTGAAAATCAGCCCGCTCCAATACACCATTCAGCGCGGCGAACAGACGGAAAGCGCGACGGCTGAGACATTGAAACAGGGCGAAGCGTTCCAGATCAAAGAGACGGCCACCGGTGCCCTCAAGGCCTCCGTCAAGTCCGCCGTCAAATATGACCTGATTGGCAAGATCGCCGAGGACACGCAACTGACCCGGAGCACCATCAGCGGGATTCTCCAAGGCATGAACAGCGCGGTGTTTGGGCAATACAAGGTGAACCCCGAGGATTTCATCCTCAAGACCAGTCGGATCATCAACGAACAGAAGGCAACCGTCATTGTCGAACATCTCGCCTACAACCCGGTTGAGGACGCGCACACGCTGGATATTTTCACGCAGGAAAAGCCCAAGGAAGATTTCAGCAAGGCCATCAAAACCGACCGGCATATTTACGACTACGTCTTCACCGACTCGAAGAACGAACGCGCCTTCGTCAAAGACCTCGACACCGGCACCGAAGTGGTGGTGTACGCCAAGTTACCCAAAAGCTTTTTCATTCCCACGCCAGTTGGCCGCTACAATCCGGACTGGGCCATCGCGTTCAAGCACGGCGAGGTGAAGCATGTGTACTTTATCGCCGAGACGAAAGGTTCCATGTCGTCCATGGAACTGCGCAAGATCGAGGAGTGCAAAATTGATTGTGCCCGTAGGTTCTTCGCTAAAATCACGTCTGAACAAGTGAAATACGACGTGGTGAACAGCTATAGCAAGTTGATGGAGTTGGTCAGGTAGCAGGCAGGGGGCCTGCGGGTGGTGGGAAATGACGCAACCGCCTTCAGGGTTGATGGAATTGATGGGGGACGGGGTCCCAGGGTAAACTCGCGCCCGCAGATCCTTTGGTGAGTTAACCCTGGCTGGATTACGAAAAACCCGTTGGTTTTTTTGGGGAGGGAATGGGAGCGGATAACCGGCAAATCCGAAGGCACCGAAATCCGAAATCCGAAAGAAATCCGGAAACCGAAACCGGAATACTTTTGGTCGAGTAGGACTGAGGCGCACGCAACCTTGCGGTCCATGTTTCCTCA
>JBAXGN010000221.1 GCA_037139415.1 Verrucomicrobiota bacterium
TTATGTCCGGGCTTCTTAAAAAAACTGCTTTTCTAAGTCCGACAGGCTGCTAGAACCATGGAAAAAAGCTGTTATTAAAGAAGCAATCAAGGAAATCATGGTTCCAGAGAGTTCATCCAGTTCCACACGTCTATATTTTCGACCCGAATGGTAGTCTATCACATTTCCAGTGACGAATAATATTGCGCAATGGTTTGTCCGCGCAATCGTTCCTCGGGAATTCCGCCGCGCAATCTTAACCTTCAAAAGCGGCATGGCGTTCCGTAGCCTCGCGTTCTGGCCCTTGCCCATGGGAATCGCGGGAGCCGCATATTTTGGAGTGCGGCGGCAAGGTGGGGTGACGGGGGCCGCGACGCCGCTTTGGATTGGCGCGCAAAGAACCCTGCGATTATCCCGCTCCGTTGAACGGTGTAAATCCGCAGAACGACATTCGGGAGACTCAGTGGCCTCGCGCGCTCATTCCAGTGGACGGGGCAAATCCAAAGCGGTGTCGCCCGCCGCCCCTTTTTCCCCCTTCAGTTGCCACCGGACTCCAAAAAATGCGGCTCCCGCGCTTCCCTGGGGTACGGGCCAAAGCGTGACCTCCCCGAACAAACGAATTTCGCTCTTTGAACTCATGTACCTGCACGTGGGTTCCTGGAGGGGGTACGGAACCATCGAACCTGCTCACCTCGTATTATTCGTAACGCACCAACGCGCTTGATGCAGCCCTGGCTTGTCTGGGCCAGCCACCGGGCGGCTCCATGGTGCGGTTATTTTCGCGCGGGCCTGGGTGCCACCTTGATGGTGGCGGGCGTTCTGGTGATGGCGTTTAAGTAGGGCTTGGGCTGGCGTATCCGGCAGCTTTCAAGCACGCGAGCAAGCCATCCAAGGTGCCCCGCCCCGAGGGATGCTGGCTGACGTATCCGCCTTGCTGCAATACCGCGTGTTTCACCTCATCCACGGCGTTCTCCGGTGCCGCCAGCCAGCGGGCGCGGCCGATTTGGAGCATGGGCAAATCATTAAAATGGTCGCCAGCGACAAACACTTGTTCAGACGTTAGTCCTAAACGACGCGCCACCTCGGTCACCACTGAACCTTTGTTGAAATCCGTATGGCTTAAACGGGCGTATACATCATTGCGCACGATGGTCAACTTTGGGATGCGCTGGCAGTAATCCTCGACGTAGGCTACGATTTTATCCGCATCCGGGTTATTCTCCGCCACCAAACAGAACGGGGAATAGATATCCTCATAGACCGTCGCATCAAAATGCTGGTTTACCCAGGCGATAATTTGGGGTAGGTCTTCACGAATCCGGGAGAATACTTCGGCTTGTGAACGGGTGCAGGCGTCATTCCATTCGCTCAGGCTGGTGTAGCGTTTACCGTCGTGGACATAGATTTCCCGCTCCACGCAGCCCAAGTAGTCTGGCTTGATGGTCAAGTGCGAGCGGGCCATGATTTCCATCAGGCCGGTCAGGTCGCGTCCGGTGTTGATCATCCATTTGGCGCCTTGGGCCTGCAATTCGGCGATCTTCGCTTGGAGCGAGCGGGGCACGGGGGGGTAATCGAACCCGGAAAACAAGGTTCCGTCAAAGTCCGTTGACAGCAGCTTAATTGGTAATTCGTATTTCACAAACTTGCGCAAGGACAACAAACATGGCATATCAAGTTTGTCAAAAGTATTATGATGACAATTCAGGAACAATATGACGACGCCATGTTTGATTTCAGCATGGGGGAGTTTGATGCGAGCATTGCCAAACTGAAGGTGTTGCTGGCGCAAGACCCGGAATATTTCGACGCTCAACTCTCCTTGGGCATGGCCTACTGCCGCAAAGGCGATTATGCCACCGCCATCGCCGAAGGGCATAAAGCGGAAAAGATGCGGCCCCACGAACAGTTGGTGCATACGAACCTGTCCTTGTTCTATATGCGGGCGGGCGATAAAAAGACGGCGGAACATCACGGATTGCAAGCACGGATTTCCTCCTGGCGCGGGAATATGGCGCCGACAGGAACACAACCGGGGCAGGGGAATGATCCCGAACTCCAAATCGCACCGCCACCACCGCCACCCGCCACTGTGGTTCAGGGAGAAGTCAAATATCCCGAGATGCCATGGAAGAAAAACGCCAAAGTGGGCGGTGACCACCAAGGGGAAACGCCTGAGGCAAATGGGCCTGGGAAATGAAGAAAGTCTCAGGTTTGGACGTCGGACGCGAATTTTCCCATCGGTTTTTAGCTATCATTGCTGGCTTGACTGGCAAGGCCAAGTGCGGGACCTTAGAAAATACCTATGCAAGATACGATTGAACCAAATGCCTCACGGCGCGGTTTTTTAACAAAATCCACCCTTATGGTTGGCGGCGCAGTCGCCGTTCCCAATCTGTTATCGTCCCGGGCGTGGGCGGCGGGCTCAGATACGTTAAAGGTGGGGTTGGTGGGGTGCGGCGGACGCGGTTCCGGTGCCGCCAACCAGGCCTTAAGTGCCGATCCTAATCTCGTGCTCACAGCCATGGCGGATGCCTTCGATGAGCAAATTCAAAAAAGCCTGAAAAATTTGAAGGTCAAGCATGGCGAAAAGGTGCAGGTGGAAGCCGGGAAAAGCTTCACCGGCCTGGACGCATATCAGAAGTTGATTGATAGCGGCGTGGATGTGGTGTTGCTGGCGTCGCCGCCCGGATTTCGTCCGCAGCACATCAAAGCCGCGGTGGCGGCCGGCAAACATGTCTTTGCCGAAAAACCGATGGCCACCGATGGTCCAGGTGTGCGCTCCGTCATGGAAAGCACCAAATTGGCCAAGGAAAAAAATCAGGCGTTGGTGGCAGGTTTCTGCTGGCGGTATGATTTGCCGCGTCGGGAATTTTACAAACAAATCCTGGGCGGTGCCATTGGGGACGTGCGCGCGGTGTATGCGACGTACCTGACCAGTCCGGTGAAGCCCATGCCCGCACCGGAAACACGGCCCGCCGGAATGGGCGACGTGGAATGGCAATTGCGCAACTGGTATAACTTTTACTGGCTCTCCGGCGATGGCCTGGTCGAGCAGGCCTGCCATAGCGTGGATAAAATCAACTGGGTGATGGGGGATAAGCCACCTATCAAGGCGGTCGCTTCGGGTGGCCGCATGATCCCGAATAACGAGGGGAACATTTACGATCACATTGATGTGTTCTACGAATATGAGAACGGGGTGCGCGCGTTCATGGCACAACGTCAGATCAGCAATTGTTATAGTGAAAATTCCGATTACATTATGTGTGCCAACGGCTATGCCTCGATTAAAGGCGGGAAGCTTGCCATCAAAGGCAAGGACGTACCGGAGTTTAACTACGCTGGGCCGAAAATAGACATGTACCAGCAGGAGCACAACGAACTCTTTGCTTCGATCCGCGCCGGCAAGCCAATCAATGATGGGGAGTGGATGGCGCGCAGCACGTTGATGGCGCTCATGGGGCGCATGGCCGCTTATACGGGCAAGGAAGTTAAATGGGAGGAAGCTCTGAATTCCCAGGAAAAAATTGTGCCCGATAATCTGGATTGGAACATGAAGCTGCCCATCCAACCCATCTCAATGCCGGGCCGCACAAAGTTTATTTAGCCAGCACGATTCCGCTGGTCTTGATGACGGGACGCTCCGGGATTTTCCCGGGGCAAACAACCAGCGACTTTAAGTCGTGGCGTAGCGTTGAGATTTGTTGAAAGCCTTTGACTCCGGCGACCAATAGCGCGGTGGTCAGGGCATCGGCTTCGGTGGCGGAGGCAAGCACAATGGCGCAGTACACGGCTTGCTGGCTGGGTTCGCCGGTGCGTGGATCAATGATATGCCCATACGTCTGTCCGCCAGATTCAAAGGATTTCCCCCATACCGCCGAAACGGAGAGTGAGGTATTTTTCAGCGGCACCACTGCCAGTCGCCGGGCGGGTTCATTTGTTTTTCCAGATGGCAAGTCGAGCGCGATGCTCCACGCTTCAGCATCTGGTGGCTGCCCGACACCATAAACGGAACTCGTGCCGCCGTGAATCAGCGCGCTTTGCACGCCAGCCTCCTCCAGCAGTTGCACAGCGCGTTCAATCGCGTAGCCTTTGCCGATGGCTCCCAAATCCAGCATCATGCCCTCGCGCTGAAACCGGACAGTGTAATTCGCCGCGTCAAGTTCCACCTTGTCCATGCCCACTTTGCTTCGGGCGTCGGCCAACGCTTGTTTGTCCGGCAAACTCCCGGTGCCGCGCATGAACCCCCAGCAGCGGAGCAGGGGAGCCACGGTGATGTCGAACGCCCCGTCGGTCTCCTCATAAATCCGCTGCGCCTGGCGCAGCAGGTTGAATACCGGTGGGCTGACGCGCACCGGTTCACGGAAGGCGCGGGCGTTGACGGTGGATAGCTCGGTGCCCGGCAGGTAAATGCTCAACGTGGATTCCAACCGCCGGATTTCCTCCAGCGCCTCGTCTCCGGCGGCGCGCAGCGCGGCGGTGTTGGTGCCCGGCAACACCAGCTCGAAGCGTGTCGCCATCGCCTCTCCCGCCAGCGTTACCGCTGGAAAATTTAAATGCGGATGCATGGAGAATGGGTTTCAATAAAAAAGTTCCGCCAGCCGTGGGCCAGCGGAACTTTGTGAAAAACAACCAGTGCAACCGGTTTAGGACAAACCGTCTTTCCAGCCGTAGGTGATGGCTTGGATTTCCTTGCCGGCACCATCGGTGATCTTGCGGGTCTTCTCATCGAAATGACACATCATGCCCAAACGATCAGACATTTCACCGAGGGACACCACCGTTTGCACGCGCACGGCCAAGTCCACGCTGCAATTGCCCTTTTCCGTGCCTCGGATCGCGCCGAACCAGTTCTTATGGTGCGCCGGGATGCTTTCTGCCGGGAATGGCCCGAACGATTCCGGATCAATTTCTTCCGTGAACGGTTTCTCGGGCTTCAAGTCCACCTTGTTACCGCCCAGATAGAGCGAACCTTTTTGGCCGCGGATCATTTCCTGCGTGCCCTGTTCGTTCACTGAACTGCTGGTGATATGCATCACCATGCCGCTCGGAAATTCCGCAATCAATTGGATGATTTCCGGTACGTCGCGCATCGGGGTACCCGGGGTCTTCTTGTCAGTTTCGACCTTGCGGGTGCCGATGGCGGAGACGCGGGTCGGAAACTCCGGATTGCCCGTCGCCAGCATGTACGGATGCAGCTTGTGCGGGAACAGGTCGCCCAGCAACCCGGCGCAATAGCGGTAATACTTGCGCCAACGGAAATAATCATCCACATCGAATTCGGCTTTGCGGGTTTTGATCTGGTCGCCCACCCATAGGTTCCAATTGACATCGTCTTTGGTGGCCCATGGCAGAATGGAGTAATTCCACTCACCTTTGGGGGTATTGCGCATGTATGAACCCTGGCTCATGACCACCGGGCCGATCTTGCCGGCCTTGATGACTTCGGCGGCTTTGTGCCACTTCAGATCCGAGGTGCCTTGCGAACCGACCTGGAGGATTTTGCCCGTGCTTTTGACGGTGTCGTAAATCTCAAACGCTTCGCCGAGGTAGCGGCACATCGGTTTTTCCACATACACATGTTTGCCGGCGCGCAAGGCGTCCAGTGATACACGGGCGTGCCAGTGGTCCACGGTGGCGCAAACAATGGCGTCAATGCTCTTGTCTTCCAAAAGCTTGTGATAATCTTCGTAATCTTTGCAGTCGCCGCCGACCGTTTCCTTGGCCTGAGCGCGACGGAACTTGGAGACGTCGCACACCCCGGCGATTGCCAGGTTGTTCTCTCCGGAGGATTCCTTCATGGGCTTCAGGTGGCTACCGAAACCCTGGTTGCCCAAGCCGATGAAACCCAACACGATTTTGCTGTTTGCCCCCAGCACATTGGCTGAGGGAGCCTGGCCAAACACGGATGGCTTGACCAAACCGGTGGCGGCTACCGCGACTGTTGCGGTCGCGGTCTTTCGCAAGAAACTCCGGCGCGTTTCCGCCCCGGCCGACATATCATTTTGTTGCTTATGCATATTGCTTAGTTTTGACTATTGTTTTGGCCGTAAAATTCAATTTAAAAGCCGTCTGCCGATTAGCATGGAATAACCCCGGCTTAAGGTCAATCTGTTTTGCTTATGCGCCGAACACCTTTTTGGCATACGCCAGGCTGCGCTGGTGATTTTCCACCACTGAACGCGTGATTTTAGTGTCCTTTTCCAGTGCCAATTCCACCGTGAACCGCCGGGGTAATTGATGCGTGCGGGCATACTCGGCCACGGCTGGGTAATCCACTTCCCCGCTGTCCAGGTCTTCCCACCACACCTTGTCCCGGCTCTGTCGGAGGTGCCAAGTGACCACCCGCTCGCCGTATTCCTTCAAAACTTCCGCCGGCGCCAGTCCACCTTTCCAGACCCAATGTACATCATAGCAAAAACCCACGACGTTTGCCGGGCTGTTCCGAAAATTATAATGAAA
The DNA here is from genome assembly GCA_037139415.1 of Verrucomicrobiota bacterium. Taxonomy (NCBI): domain Bacteria; kingdom Pseudomonadati; phylum Verrucomicrobiota; species Verrucomicrobiota bacterium. Next base: position 6,442 of record JBAXGN010000221.1, read on the forward strand.
CTCGCGCGCCTGATTGGCCATCTCCGGCATGTGATGGTGTACGCCCAGCTTCAGCCCCAGTTCGTTCAAACCCTTGCCAAAGTCAATCAATGCCGTCAACTGGGTCTTTAGTTCTTCGTCAGTCTTCTCCCGTTTGATGGGCTGTGGATTGCAACTGATGACCTCAAAGCCGGCTTGACGGCATACTTTCGCGGCCGCCAATAAGCGGGTGACCGTCGCATTCGCCTGCGCGGGATCGTGAAACACTCCGCCGGTGTACAGGCTGACTGGCCGCATCCCTTTGGCGCGCAGCTTGTCTGCAAATGCGGCGTTATTCTCCGGTTTCCCTGCGTCGAGGTTGTTCTCCAGATAATCGTAACCGGAATCCGCCAGTGCGGAAATAACCTCGTCCAAATTGAATGGTTTATTCTCCCGCTTGTAATACTGGGTCCAGCCAAACACATTTGAGCCGAATACCGTTTTGCCGGACTTGGCTTCCGCCGCGTGGGCCGATCTGCCCATGGATGCCACCGCACCCCATGCCAGCGCGACGCCGGTTCGTTGGATGAAATTGCGACGGGTCAGGCTCAACCCCGTTTCGCTATGAGAATGTTGTGTTTGCACGGCCCTAATAAATCGCGGGCCGCGCCGTTTGCCAAGGAAAATCACCGGCAGCCAGACCGGACTTCGTGGTTGATCACCGAAAGCGCGTAGATGGCGGCGGTGGCCACTCGCAGTACCAGCGGGCCAAACGTCACCGGATGCGCTCCGGAAGCCAGGATGCTTCGCAGTTCGCCGGGTGAAAAATCCCCTTCCGGCCCGATCCAGATCGCCACCGTGGATGGCGGATGCCCGGATTGGGTGCGGAAACGCTGGAAGCATTCTTTGAAGTCCACCGTGTCGGCCTGCAAAGCGCCTGCGATACACAAATCAAACGGTTCTTGCTTGGCGAGATAGTCCGGCATGGATTGCGGCAGCTCCACTTTAGGCAGCCACGGTTGGCCGCATTGCTTGATAGCTTCCACCGCCACATGCCGCCATTTGACCTGCTTGTCCTGTGCTTCTTGAGCATTCAGATGAATGACAGTGCGCTCGGTGAGCATCGGCACCAAACGCGCCACGCCAAGTTCCGTGGCTTGCTGAATGATGTCCTCGATGAGTTTGCCCTTGGGGATGGCCTGCAGCAACGTGATTTGGCAGGGTGGCTTTGGGGTCACGATCCGCTCTAGCACGTTGCAGGTAACGTGATTTTTTCCCGTTTCCTGCACTTCGCACCGGCAGACGGTACCCGCGCCATCCAACACTGCAATCAATTCTCCGCGGCTGACCCGCAACACCCGCAACGCATGATGCGCTTCGCGGTCTTCCAGTAGCAACGAAGTTCCCTGACACTGCGCGGGATTCAAGTGAAACCGGTGCATGGTTTAGCGGAAAAAGCTTTTTGCCCGTTCAAAAAAACTCCGGCGGAGGGGGTTCACATTTTCATCACAGAGCGCCGCAAACTCTTGGAGTTTTTGGCGCTGGGCCGCATTCAGTTGGGTAGGCACTTCCACAATGACGCGCACATGCAAGTCCCCGATGGAATCTTGATGCACATTGCGCATGCCGCGGCTTTTCAGACGGAAGATCGTGCCGCCTTGGGTGCCGACCGGGATTTTGATCTGCGCCTTGCCGGTCAGTGTGGGTACTTCAATTTCCGCCCCCAGCGCCGCCTGCACGAAGTTGACTGGCACCTCGCAAAGCAGGTCATCCCCCTCGCGATGGAAGACCTCGTGCTGTTTGACGTGGATGACGATGTGGAGATCGCCGCTTTTTCCGCTCCGCACTCCGGCCTCGCCGTTGCCGCGCGAACGCAGGCGCGTGCCGGTATCCACGCCAGCAGGAATGTTGATGGTGATGCGCGAGGTTTTCTCCCGGCGTCCATGCCCCTGGCAAACTTTGCACGGGCGATCCATGATATGGCCCGCGCCTTCGCAGCGCGGGCAGGTTTGGCGGATGCTGAAAATCCCGCGCGAGGCGATGACCTGGCCGTGACCGCCGCAAGTGTTACAGGTGCGCCGCTGCGACCCCGGTTCGCTGCCGTTGCCGCCGCACTTATCACACAAATCCATTTTGGTGAAATTGATCTCCTTCTCGCAGCCGCTGGCGGCTTCTTCCAGGGAGATTTCCAAGTCGTAACGCAAATCAGAACCTCGCTGTGTGCGATTTGGGTCCTCACCACCACCACCGCCAAACATCTCCTCAAAAATGCTGGAATTGCCGCTAAACGCCTCGCGAAAGATGTCGAAGGGATCGTGGAAACCGCCACCGGCACCGGCGGCATTGGCGCGGGCGCGCGGATCGAAAGCGGCGTGGCCATGCTGGTCGTAAGCCGCCCGCTTCTGGGGATCGCTGAGCGCCTCGTAGGCTTCCCCCAACTCCTTGAATTTTTCTTCAGAGGTCTTATCGCCGGGGTTTTTATCCGGATGGTATTTGACGGCCATCTTGCGATAGGCTTTTTTGATTTCCTCGTCGGAAGCGGTGTGATCGACACCGAGGACTTCGTAATAATCTCGTTTGGCCATGAGAGCTGCCGGTTAAGCGTGTTGCGTCGAGGGAGTGCGGGCCACGATCACCGTCGCGGGGCGCAATAGACGATCTTTCAGTTTATAGCCTTTGCGCAGTTGTTGCACCACGTGGCCGTCTGGCACCGATTCCGTTTCCTGCTGGCTTACCGCCTCGTGCAGATTGGGATCAAAGGCCTTGCCGCTGGCGTCAATTTCCTCCAGCCCGGCGTCGTTCAGCGCGGCTTTGAACTGCTGCAAAATCATGAGGACACCTGATTGCAGTGATTGAACGGCGGCATCGTGCGAGTTCTGGGTGGCGGTTACCGCCATGTCAAAGTTATCCAGGACCGGGATCAATTTTTGCAGGATGCTTTCATTGGCAAATTTGATGGCCTCCTGTTTCTCACGCGCCGCCCGCTTCTTGTAATTATCCAAGTCGGCGGCGATCCGTACCAAGCGGTCCCAGTGGTCATCCGCCTTGGCGGCCTTCGATTGCAATTCGGCAATCTGTGCCGCCGTCAGCGTCATCCCGGCGTCTGCCTGCCCGCCGCTGGCGGTTCCCGTTGAATTGGCGTCCGTCGCCTCGTCCACTTGGGCTTTATCCACTTTGCTTTCAGCGTTTTTTTCCATGTGTGCTTCCGATTTCATCAAGTTCAAGTTCAAGGTTACTACCGAATAACGGCCATATAGTATAGGGAGTCTGCCAATGGGGCAAATATTATACGGCTCATTGGAATAATATTCGGGCTGCCGAAAGGTCGGGACAACCAGAATCACCTTTCTGGCAAAAGAACAACGCTGCTGGGCGTAAAACATACGTCCCAGCAGCGCTGGTGAAAAACTTGCGTCGTTAAAGGGCGCCCGATTTGGGCTTAATAGCGACGGCGAGAATCGCCGCCACGATCACCACCGCGTCCACCGCCGCCGCCACCACCACCACCACCGCGAGGTCCGCGATCACCGCCACCACCACCGCCGCCGAAGGAACGACCACCACCACCACCGGGAGGACGTTCTTCACGGGGACGTGCCACGTTGACAGTTAGCTTACGACCTTTGAAGTCGTAACCGTTCAATGCTTCAATCGCCTTTTGGGCGTCTTCGTCAGTGGCCATGGTTACAAAGGCAAAGCCACGAGGCCGGCCGCTGAACTTGTCCACCATCATGTTTGCCTCGCTTACAGCACCGTGCTGGGCGAAGAGATCCTGAAGATCTATTTCAGTCGCGTCGAAACTTAAGTTTCCAACGAATAACTTGTTGCTCATACTTTCTTTTTGTTACCAGATCGTTCGACATTTCCAGGTCGTCGCGACCACTCGGTCTTGTGCCGTCACTGAAACCTCATCAATGATGACTGAGCGAACCATACAAACGCCGTCACGTCTGGCTGACGGCATATTTAGACTTCACCCAAAAGCATTGCAAGCAGGAAAATGCAATATCCATAGAACACAATGCGAACCTCCTGAAGGGTGGAAAGATCCCGGCCAGGGTCTCGCACACTTGAATCCGGTGCGGGCCAGGCTTTTGACGGTGGAAGACCGGTTATTGAGTTATCCTTGGAGCAGCTTTGCCTGGCCCCCCTGTCCATTCTACCCATCAGTCTCATCCCATCCTCTGCAATCTGAGATTTGAAATTTTCAATGCCTCATGTCCCAATTTTTTTGCCAAAAATATTTCTGCCATGTCCGCCCCCATTTTACTCCCTGTAATGTTTCTTCATGATCCCAGCATTTTCCGCTTCCATCTTAAATCCTTTTATCCTACCTTTTCCCGCAAGTTCCTGTTGTTTTAACGTTTGCGGATGAAAACACATGTTCCTATCAGAGTCATGAGTGGCTTCTGTTCCCGGAAGCTGGGCCATGCCGCCTATTTTCACCAGTTCTGCATTTCGGGCGGCATGCTCGCCTCATCGGCGCGCTGCATGCGAGCAGGTTTGAAGAAATCTCAGTGTCCTTTCAATTAAATGCCCCCTCCAACCACTAACTCAGGCATCAAGGATAACCGCCAGCGCGGTCTCGTCGCGGATTTTCTAAAAGCCAGAATTCAATCAGGATCGCGGCTGTCGGTCGTCTCCGCCTATTTCACGATCTACGCTTACGATGCTCTGCGCGCACACCTCGACCAGATTGAGCAACTGAATTTCCTGTTCGGCGAGCCCCGCTTCATCGCCTCGCTTGATCCGGACAAAACCGACAAAAAGTCATTCAAAATCGAGGACGAAGGACTGCACCTCGCCAACCGCCTTGCCCAGAAGCGCGTTGCCCGTGAATGCGCCGAATGGATTCGCCAAAAAGTAAATATTCGGTCCATCCGGCAGGCGCAATTGCTCCACGGCAAGATGTATCACATCGCTAACGCCGGCGTAGAAGAAGCCATTCTTGGCAGTTCCAATTTTACCGTGCGTGGCCTCGGGCTCGGTGCGGGTAGCAATAACATCGAACTCAATCTGGAGGTGAATGACAATCGCGACCGGCGCGACTTGAAAGTCTGGTTCGATGAGCTTTGGAATGACACGGCACTAGTGGAGGATGTCAAAGCGGAAGTCCTTCAATACCTTTCCCAGCTTTACCAGAACCACGCGCCCGAGTTCATTTACTACAAAACCCTCTACCACATTTTTGAAAACTTCCTTGCCGATCAGGAAAAAGGCGGTTTGCTCGACCACAATATCAGAATTGTTGACACGGACATTTGGAAAGCTCTCTACGAATTCCAGCGCGATGGCGTCAAAGGCGCGATTAACAAAATTCTGAAGCACAACGGCTGTATCCTGGCTGACAGTGTCGGCTTGGGCAAAACGTTCGAGGCGTTGGCCGTCATTAAGTATTTTGAACTCAAAAACGACAAGGTGCTGGTCCTCTGCCCGAATAAACTCAAAGCCAACTGGACCAAGTATCAGGCCCACATCAACAGCCAGCTCAACCCCTTCCTGGCCGACCGGTTTGGC
>JBAXGN010000222.1 GCA_037139415.1 Verrucomicrobiota bacterium
CGCCAATCCCCAATGGTATCAAATTATTCGGCGCAGATGCGGTGTTCTGACCTTTGCGGCCAACTCGGAACAGGATACTTTCTATGCCTCGATTGACCACGGCAGTATGTCGCTCTCCGATATTATCCAGAAAGGCGCTTGGGTGTGGGACCACGTGCGCAACCGGGTTGGCGACAAAACGGTGGCAACGGCATGGACGGTTTATCCGTTGGAATCAGGCGAACACACACTGGCCATCCGGAATCGCGAAAGTGGCGCCCGGATTGAGCGTATCATCATTGTGCGCAAAGGCTTGCCGTTTGAGCCAAAATAATCACTTGGACCACTGAAGGTCCACCTTTTCACCCGGCAGCAACGGGAGATTGGGTGGCAGGCTGACGAGAATCGGCAGGCCATATTCGGGGGCATGTCCTTGGCCTGGGTTCGGCGGTAACAGGGTTGGGTTGATCGTTTCCATCTGGGTACCCACCCGCAACACTTTGCCAACCCCCACCGTTCGCTTGCCACCGCGTGACCAAACTTCCACCGGAGTACCCGGCGACGGTTTTTCGTCCAACGGCTGGCGGATATAGCCGACAATGCGATCCGAGTGAATGGCGCTAATCGTCACAATGGGTTCACCCGCAGTCACTTTTTCGCCTGACCGGCGAAAGACCGCGCTGACCACTCCCGCCATGGGCGCGCGAAGCAGGATGGGGCGGGTTTGCTGTTTGATCAGCTCTTGACGCGCGTTGATGGCCGAGGCCACGGCTTCGTTGGAAAGAATATTGGTCACGCTGGGAGTAGGGCGCAACCGTTCAATGGAACGTTCCATCTCGATCACCAATTTACCCATTTCATCCACTTTGCTTTGCAAGGCATCCCGCCGGCTGCGGGTGAGGTCGTACTCCATTTCAGTGACGGCCTTATCCTGGAAAAGTTTGGAAACCCGTTGAAACTCATTGATGGCATATTGGAGGTTGACCCGCTCGGTGGCCAGCGACACCTTGGCATTGAGCCAGTTCAAACGTAATTGTTCCAAGTCATCCAGGCTACGGGCTTGATCCATCACTAGGCGCGCCTGATCCGCCAACATCCGGGCTCGGGTGGTCTCCAATTCCGCCGCCACCGCCGCGAGGCTGGCGTTTAACAATTCCGGTTCCATGGTGGTTATGGTGGCAATCAACTGGTCTTTTTCCACCCGCTGCAGCAGGTCCACCTGTAATTCAATCACGGTGCCCGGCACAATCGAGTTCACGTTGGCGCGCACCATTTCCACCTCGCCGATCATGCTGGACGGAACCAAGGCTTTATTCCACAGGACCACAGTCATGGCCAACACCCCGCCAAAGATCAAAAACGGCATCACACTATGGCGAAATTCACGCCAATAATGCGAGGGTGGACTGGGAATGCGTGGCAGTTTATTCATGGCTACACTTCCGATTCATCCTCCGCTTTCAGGCTGGTGACGCGCGACACGCCTTCCATGGCCCGCAGTTCAGTTAACAGTTCGTCCATCCGCTCCGCGTTGCGCAACAGCAACCGATAACTAACATCAGCGCCTTGCGTCCCCTCACTGGAGCGCTGGCTGGCACAGTGCGTGCGGCGGGCGTGCCGCTCCAACAGGCGACCCAAATCCGTTAACTCCTTGAGGGAACGGGACCAATGCAGGTTCACAATCAAGTCATACCGGTGCCGGGAACCGAAGGAAGTCGCCCACAGATAAATCATAACCAGCACAACGACCGCCAACCCGAGAATGGCCAGCGAAAACCGGTGTGTCCCGGTGGCCATGCCCAAGACCAGACTAGCCAGCACGTAGGTCGTATCCAAGGTGTCGCGCAAGATATTGCGGAAACGGACGATGGCGAACACTGCCATCAAACCAAAAGCGGTGACCAAATTATAAGCCATCACCATCATCACCAAAGCCACCAACAACGGCATGATGACCAGTGAGTTGACGAACGAGCGGGAATAGGACAAGCCGGAATGGGTAAGCATATAGGTCCAGGCAATCAACTGCCCGCCTAAAAAGCTAAGCGCCAGCGCGATGACCGTAATAGTCAGGTCCATCGGCTGTGACGCATAATCACTTTGTAACAACCAATTCATCTCAACTCAAAGTTTTCCTAATTGTCACCCGTTTGAAACATGGTTCAAGCTTTTTTTATAAAAATTACACCTGGTTCGCGGCGGCCCGGTCCGCTGTAAACCATTGCTAAAAAGTGACTCTCGCCACGTACATTCCCAAGTAAGCGCGCCCAAAGTCACGCCTTCCCAACGCCACCACGTCCCGCATGATGTACTTGAGTTCCAGCCGTTGGAGCTGGAGCCGATCTCCAGCCATCACGTACCCGCCATGCGCAGGGTGGTTATCCGCGCCAGGGATGGCGGTACGGAGCGCGATATTCGCGTTTCACCAGCGCCGCCGCCGCTGGGTTGTTGAGCACCTGTTCAGTCGCCGCATCCCAAGTAATCCGCGCGCCAGCCTGGTAGCTAACCATCGCCAGTTGCACGGTTGCCGCCGAATGATAGGCGTCTTCCGGCTGGCAGACCGGGGCCTGCCGGGACCGCACGGATTCCAGAAAATTGGCCATGTGTTTCAGTCCCATATCGGTTTTTACCTCGTTGACCTTGCGTTCCGCCTTTTTATCCTTGGAAACGACGATCCATTTGGCATCCGTGGCAAACACGGTTTCCTGCTCGCCAAAAAAGAAAATCCCATTTTCCACCTCGGGCGCATATTCTGCGGCACCCCAGATGTGGTGCCGCCAGGTAACCGGGCATCGCGCAAATTCAAAATGGGCCGTCAATATATCGGGCGTGGTGATTTTGCCTTTGTGGTAGTAAATGCCGCCGGTGGCTTGCAGGGTGCGGGGCACGGTCTCGCCGAGCACCATCCGCGTGGCATCAACCAGATGAATGCCCCAGTCCACCAAATGGCCGTTGCCATATTCTTTTTCCAACCGCCACGCAACATGGCCAATCTGAGGACAATAAGGCAATTTTGGGGCCGGTCCGCACCAAAGGTCCCAGTCCAATGACGCGGGCGGGTCTTGCACCACGGTATCACGCAGCCCTGCCGTGTAATGGATCTGCGCCTCAACGGCGATGATTTTGCCGGCCTTGCCTTCATCAATATATTGCTTGGCTGCCTGGATAGCCTGGCTTTGACGCCGCTGGAAGCCAATCTGGATGACCTGAGCCTTCCGTTTTTTGGCTGCGTCCACCATGGCCCGCCCCTCCCGCACATCATAGGCGAGTGGTTTTTCACAATAGATATCGAGCTTGCGCTCCAAGGCGGCGATAAACGGCAGGGCATGCCAATGCGGTGGTGTGGCAATGATCACCGCCTCTAATCCCGGTGTTTCCAGGAGTTGTTCGTATTGCTTGAACAATTTGGGCCGCGTCCCTTGCAGCTTCTCGAGCTTGGCCGCAGTCTCTTCCAAGTGCTGGGCGTCCACGTCGCAGATTGCCAGCACCTCCACCCCGCCCACTTTGAACGCCGCGTTGATATCTGACATGCCATACCCGCCGCAACCAATGACGCCCAGTTTGATTTTGCGGTCATCCGCCCCGGTTAATACGGATGGAGCGGCTAGCGCGCCGGCGGCGGCGGTTCCCAAGAAAGTACGACGGTTCATCATATATGCAATGGTTGCTCCGGCGAAACCCCGATCACTACATGATCGATTCCACCAAGTTTCTTGTCACCTTACAACATGCGTTGAAAATTTGCAACGCGAAGATGCAAAAATGAACAAGCGCGCGCGTGATTTTCAACAGGGAATTTCATCTCAAATTCACCAACCTGAAAGATTCGAATAAACCGTAACCGACCGTGTGATACTCCTGGCCCGGCGGTGGCCCGGTCTGCGGTCCTTTCTGGAACATGGCCGGCCACGCGGTGCCCAAGGATGGATTATTGTGGTGCGGCCCCAGCGTATTTTTAAGAGTGCCCACCACCGTGACTTCAATGGTGTTCTCACCAGCTTTGAGGAAACGGGTGACGTCGCATTGCCAGGGCTGGCTCGCAATGTGTCCGGCAGGTTTGCCATTTACCGTCACGCGCGCAATCGCGCCATACCACTTGGGCAGGGTAACACGATATTCACCCTCCGGTCTGCCCAGTGTGAACCGTTGGCGATACGTCACGCCTTCCGAATAGAAAGGATGTCCCTGAGTGTTCCAGTGACCCAACTGCAAAGTGGTTTCCGGCTGCACGACGAACCCTTTGTCCGTCGCGGCTAGCGTGAAGTCACCCAATAAGTAGGCGGGTTCCAGCTCATGATACATGGTCATGGGCGTGGCGGTAATCGTGACCACGTTTTCGCCCACACGCGCGGCGGCCCGCAGGTCCAGGCGGCCAAACGCCTTGTCGAGCCACCAAGCGCCGGGGCTGGCTTGCAGCGCTTTGCCGTTGCAAGTGACCTGATACAAATCAGGGCGTTCGATGACGATCTGCAGATTCGCCGGCACACGGTCGGCAATCACAAACCGGTAGCTGGCCTCGAACCCGCTGGTCGGCGGAAACTTTTTAGTGATCAGTTCATCCTTGAACTGCACGGCGCTATCCCACGGGTTACGATCCAAGCCATTTTTCTGAAAGACCATCTGTTGCGCTCTGAAAAAATACGCCTGGGTGATGGCCCCCCCGCCCGCTTTCGCATCCACATAATCCAGCGTCAACACGTTAGGGCCGATGCGACGGATTTCGGGAGCGGTGCCGGTAATTTCGGTTTCGGTCAGGGTGGGGGTGGACCACGGTTTCATCGGTTTGTGCGATAGGAACAGGAGCAGGCTGCCAGCAGGCGGCAGCTTGAAGGCGGATCGCACTTTCCCGGATTCACTGGTGAACGGATACGGCTGATTTTTTCCGGTATCGAGATCCCATTGCTCGACGCCGCCGGATTGACTGAGGACCTCGCCTCCTTGGGATTCCTCCAGGCTGGTATTCACCAGGAACAACAACTCGCCATCCGCCAAATGACGGCGCTGGTGGAACAAGCGGCCATGATCCTTGACGTTGGGTAAAATTGTAAATGACTCCAGGCTGGCGGGGGATAACGCGGCCAGAACATCCTCCTCCTTATCCGCAGCGACCCGGCGGCAATTGGGATGCGCCAGCAATGCAGTCACCCGCGTTGCCTCCACGCCCTCCAGCCGGCTGAGTGATTCCGAGGCGCAAATGACGCGCCCGCCCGCTTTTAGAAACTCTTCCAGCAGTTGCACGGTTTTAGCGTTAAGCGTTTCGGTATACGCAGGCAACACAAGCGTGTGGTACGCGCGCTGGCCCACCACCAACGTTTTACCCGTCACCGCGCCATGCCGGGCCAGGATATCTTCGCTGCCAAGATCATATTCTACTTGGGCGGCTTCGAGCCGTTCCAGGAGCCAGTGAAAGCTGTTGCCGATAAAATCCAGATTAGCGCCCATGTCCGGCTTGCCGCCCTTGGCGCTGCTCACTTGGGCTTTGGCGCTGGCTACGCCGTTATACATCCAAGCCGTCGTGGTGGGTTCCAGAATCAGGATTTCGTTGCGCTGCTCCCCCTGCGACATCGCCACCGCCAGCCGTTCAAAGTATGCGGCGGAAACGTGGTAATCGTTCCACCACGGCTCATGATAGGAAAAGGACTGGGGATGATCCCGTTTGCGCGCCCCGCGAATCGTGATGTATGAGAGATGTTGGTCCATCGTTTTCACCCCCAGCACGTACAGCCAGTCCCCGATGCGTTTCATGTCCTCGAACCGCAAGTCCCAGCCACCCGCGCCATACGCCTCGCACAAGGTGCGGCGGCCGAATTGGTTGCCCACGCTGCCCAGTTCTTTCACCGCGCGCACATTGCCAAACTGGGCGTGGGGATCGCCTTCCTTGTACTGGTTCATCAGGATGTCAATGGCGGGGCGCTGATGCCATTGATACATGCCCATGTTATCCGGCACGGAAACGGTTTTTGGCCACTCATGCTCCCAATAATGCCCCGTAAATTCGAGATGATTGGTTTCGCAATAGGTGAAATACGGCTTGCCCCAGCGCTCGGAAAACAACTCATGCAGTAGTTGAAAATAATTATGACGGACTTTCTTCCAGTCGCCCACCGACGTGAACAGGCTGGGCAGATTATCCAGTAAACTGTATCCCCACCGTTTTTGAAAGGCGGTCGGGAGATCGTCCGTCCACGGCAAACCGCCAGCGGGGCGGATTTCCGGTTCATCCGTGAAGGAGCCCGGCAACCGTTTCCCGAAATATCGGCCGAGTTCCTTGCGATATGCCTCAAGGGTCACTTCCAGAAACTTCTCTGTAACCCCCGGATACAACAAATCCACATAGGTGCGCCCGCCATGCCAGGGGCGCGGTTGGGCGCGCACGATGGATGCCGCGAGGTATCGGCCAGTCGGCAGTTGGGTTCCCTGACGCACCTGGTCCGTGACCGTTTCCGTACCTGTATCGCTCAGCTTGAACACGGCCAGCATCGTATTTGTCCAGGTCGGCGCTGCCTTCGTCTCGGACAAAGCCAATCCGCGCCCGCGCGACTCCGGCATCAGCTCCGGCACCCAGCCGCCGGCAAAACCGGAGGGATACGAATTCTCATCGTAAATCCACAGGTTCATGTCCAGGCGCCCGGCTTCCTTGAGGGCGACTTTCCACAGCCGGAACCAATCCTCACCCAGATACGGCGTCATCAGGCCGGGACGCGGGTGTACAAACGCCTGCTTGACCTGTTGGCTGGCCAGATCGCGCAACGTGGACACCACTTCCTCCTCGGTGAGCATGTCATTCCATACCCAGAGCGGCGCAGTGCTGTATTCACACGGCGGCTTGGCAAAGAGGCGTTTGACCGTGCGAGATTGAACCGGGGTGTTTGCGGCAAACACCCCGTGGGCAAACATCAAAGCGGCCATGGTCAGGCCGCCCCAATGGCTTGAAGCGGTGACCTTCATTACGTGTCCGTTGGTTTTCATAGCGTTCTGCCTAGGTTGGGCCAGCCACCCGCAAACGACAAGCCAAAAAGGGCCGACCTTTCCTTGAAGTCACGGCTGCTTGAAAATCGGTTTATTCCAGGTTGAAACCGTATGACATTCGTCTCAGTGTGGGATTTCAGATTAAAAATTTTTAATTATATTCCGTTCGACTTCACGGGTGGCGGGAGGTAAGCTGGAGGGGTGAAAATCCTGGTAGTGGAAGATGATAAAAAGTTGGGCGGGTTCTTGCGTAAAGGGCTCGAAGCTCAGGGGTTTGTTGTGGATTTCAGCGAGAACGGCGACGAGGGTTTCCTGCTGGCCACCACCCGTGAGTATGACTCCATCGTCCTCGACATCATGTTGCCAGGCCGCGATGGCTTGAGCATCTTACGCAATTTACGCGACCGCAAGGCAACCGTTCCGGTGGTGTTGCTCACGGCCCGTAGCGCGCTGAATGAGCGGCTCGATGGGCTCAATCTCGGTGCCGATGATTATCTCACCAAGCCGTTCTACCTTGAGGAGTTGGTCGCCCGGTTGCACGCCTTGATGCGACGCGCCTCCGGCCAGCAGAAGACGCTGCTGCAAAACGGCGGCGTGACCGTGAACCTCATGACCCGGGAGGTGAAGCGCGGCACGGAAGTCATCGAATTGACCGCCCGGGAGTTCGCCTTGTTGACGTATCTATTACGTTCACCGGGGCGGACGTTCAGCCGCGCCCAAATTTGCGAACACGTGTGGAACTACCATTTCGACCCCGGCACGAATCTGGTAGACGTGTACGTGCAGCATCTGCGTAAAAAATTAGGTAGCGACAGCGGACAGCCTTTCATTGAGACGGTTCGCGGGGTGGGCTACCGGATTCCAGAGGAACAAGCACGGTTGTGAACTTGAACTCCTTTCGTCTCAAGATTGCGCTGTTATCGGGACTGATTACCGGATCACTCTTGATCGGATGCGGCATGGTTCTGTGGCAGGTGTCGTATCAGTTCAACCTCGACCGGCTCGACCGGGAGTTGCGCAACTTGGGCTCACCCCATCTTGAGCGGGTGCTCGGTGGGGATCACTGGGTGCGCTTTGAGAGCGCGCTCCGGTTCGTCGCCGGCAGCAACCAGCCCTCCGCCTACATCCTCTGGGTGAAAAGTGAAGATCGGGTGATTTACCAATCACCGGATTGGCCGCGCGGACTGGATCCCGAGTCGCTGCCACAACTCACCAGCTACGAGGCTCCCGGCGTTCTCGAGCTTGGAAAACCATTGCCGCCGCCACCGCGCCGGGGTGAGGAAATTTCCGCCCGCAACCCCGCGCTACCGCGCAAGACGCCGCAGTTCCACACGCGCGAGGCGGGTGGCCGGACCTGGCGCATTGGGGTCATGGGAAACCCGTACGCGACCCTCATCCTGGGCGCCGACATCCACGATTTCAACACGCGGTTGCATGACCTGCGCAAAACCTACTTGGCGGCGCTGCCGGTGGTGTTGTTCCTGGCCGGGCTGGGGGCTTGGTTCCTCGCCCAGCGTGCGTTGGGGCCAGTCTCTACCCTCACGCAGACGGCGGAACGCGTCACCGCGCGCGGGCTTGACCAACGGATTCCAGCGATGCCCCGCGACCAGGAATTCAACCGCCTCATCACCGTCTTCAACGAGATGCTGAACCGCCTCGAAACGAGTTTCACCCAGGCCACCCGTTTCAGCGCCGATGCCTCGCATGAGTTGAAGACGCCGCTGGCCCGCCTACAAGTGGAATTGGAGCAGGCCCTGGCCAGCGCCCCCGACGGTTCACCGCAACAGGAGGTGTATGGCAGTTTGCTGGAAGAAATCCACCGCCTCAAGGCCATCGTGCAAAAACTCCTGCTACTCTCGCTGGCGGACGCCGGGCGGCTCCAAATCCACTGCGCGCCAGTCAACCTGACCCGGATGTTGGAAAACATCATCGAAGATTGTCAGGCCCAGGTGCCCGCGCTAACCATTGAGCACGAGCTGGCGTCCATGGTGCAGGTTCAGGCCGATCCGGATTTGCTGGAGCAAGCGCTGCAAAATCTGGCGACCAACGCGATCAAATACAATTGCGAACCTGGGCGGATTCGGTTTGAACTTCGGTTGGAAAATGAGCAAGCCCTCATCCGAATTGGGAATACTGGCCCGGGCATATCCGCAGCGGATCGCGAGCGCGTGTTCGAGCGTTTCTACCGGGCCGATCAATCCCGCAGCGGACGCGTGGAGGGCGTTGGGCTCGGCCTGAGTCTCGCCCGCGAGATTGTACGGGCGCATCAAGGGGAACTGTTGCTGGAGCCACCCCAGGAGAATTGGACGTCCTTTATTATGCGGATGCGGGGGCAGCCCATGTCATCTACCATGTGAGGTCTCGTGGGCACCGGCGGGAAGGCATCTTCCACGACAACGTGAATCGCGATCCCAACGTACGAACTTAAGATGTGTCCGTTGAATTGCAACGAGCCAGCGTCATTAATTGACCACGCCGGATATGGCCCCTAACTTACGTCCAAGACGTTTCTAGCCCCAAACCGCACCTGTACCATACGCCACCGCTCGCCATATATCAACCATGCAAACCCTATCAGTCTCATGCGTCCCATAACTCCCATCCTTTGAAATTTGGGATTTGAACTGTCTCTTTCGTCCCATTAGTCCTGTCCTGAAATCTAAAATCTGAATTTTGCAATTTTCAATGCCCCACGTCTCATTTTTTTGCCCAAAAAAAATTTCTGCCATGTCCGTCCCCCCTTTAGCCTTCATACTTTCCCTATATCATCTCATCCGCATTCTTAGCCCGTGACGTTTTCGCCTTCTTATCCGTGCCCGCTTTCCCCTGTTCCTCCTGGGCGGCGCGTTCCAGGTTCAGGGCTAGCAGCCGTTCCAGAATCTGCTCGTCCGATAAAGTGGCCAGCCAGCCGTAGGCAGCGGAGACGGCAGCGTCCAATTTCTTATGGGCGAGGTCCAGCCACATGGGGCGTTCGTTGTAGAGATTGGTCAAAGTGCGTTTCTTGAGTTTGGCGGCACACTCAGCGTCGAGTGGTTCCAAACGCGGATACCGCACCGTGCCGATTTGGAAGCTGCCGCGATCCCGAACGGTGCTGCGGTCAATGTAACGATCCCACGGGCCACCCACCGTGCCGGGGAATTGGAGCACACGGGTTTCCGTCCATTCCGGAGGATTGAGCCAGCTTTCGCGCAACTCGTTCAATGCCTTCGCCGCCGCGGCAATCGCCGCACGGTGGCCCGCTGGCGTTGAGGGTGGCCCGCCGTAGGGTGGCGCATCCTCTTTAACCTCGTAGAATCGGGTCGTCATCACGGTATCCCAGCCACCATTCGCCGCTGGCGGTTCCGGAGCGGGTGGCGCAGAAGCCTGCAAGTCGTCTAGGAACGGAAAGGGAAACGTCTCGAAGCAAACGGTTGGTCGGTATCGGAAGCCAGATTCGCGCTCGCGCACCTGTGTCCCTTGGGCATATGCCCATACCTGGTGAATGTTAGATTGAACCATGCCGAAGAAAAAATCATCGTCTCTCGCAAAGACCACGGTTTGATCGTCTGTCACTACCGGCCACTGAAACCACACGCAGACGCGATGTTTCGCAACGCGTGGGAGAGCAATAAATCTGGAGACCGTGGCAAGCGCGGAACGCATTTCAGGACGCACTCGCTGCAACTTCCACCAGTTCTCGCGGAGCCATTTGTCGCGATTACTGTCGCGCTCATTTTTAACGCGCTCAACAACAAGTTTGTGTGGTTGCTCATAGTGGCACGCAGCGCTGAGGGTCCGTTCATTGTTGTCAATTAGCCAGCGCTGAGGTGTTCTACTTAAAACGTCTTTGCCATTTAGGATTGGCTTTAACACATCGCTGTTTGGCTTGCCGTTTGGGTTGCCTTCTGAGCTTAGAAGGGAAAGAGCTTCATTTTCTATAATGTCGAAATCCCCACCCTTGGTTGTCCCAATGAATGCGATATTCGAGTTCATCATCAACGGAGCAGCCTTTGTCGTGTCCGCAGTCGCAGTGAGGTTTGCGTTAATTACCGCTACGGCTTTATCGTCTAAAGCGCGGTCCATATCCGTACCGTCGTCAAAGCCGACCATGCTAACGTGAACCATTGCCCCGTTGAGAATCCATTCCCGGTCGCTAATGCCAAAAAATATACCGCCGCTATCTTTAATGCGTTTCAAAACCTCGCGGTTTGCCCCACCCCGGATGCCTTGTGTTGCCAGTAATCCAGCGCGTTTGCACTTATCATGGTCAATCTGAGTGCGAGCCTTCTCAAACCAGTAACAGCAAAGGTCCGATTGGCCGGGAATTCGATTGCCATACGTGCGGCGAAGTTGTTGCACATAGTTGTCACCAAGTTCACCACGCATGAGCTTGTCACCCAAAAATGGTGGATTCCCCACAATCACATCGCACTTGGGCCATTCGCGCTCCGAGTAAAACTTCAAGTCATCATCGCCCGCGTGTTCGCCCGCTTGCGCTTCTTTCAGCGTCTTGGCTTTGTTGCGGAAGTGCGGCACCAGTAAGGCGTCTTCATTCTGGAACCCGTCCAGATTTTGCAATACGGGTGTGCGGTTGTTGTTGAACCCGTTATCGCGCCGCCATTGCAGGTAGCCGATCTGCACGGAGACTTGCGCCAGTTCATACGCGTAAGGATTAATTTCGATGCCCCGCAGTTGTTGCACGCTGACTTCCGGCTCGAACCGCCAGCCGAGTTGTGCCGCAAAGGTGATGACCTCTTTTTCCAAGCCCAGCAGCATCTGGAGCGCCACGTAGAGGAAGTTGCCGCTGCCGCACGCCGGGTCGAGGACAATGATGCTGCGCAGTTTCTTGAGAAAGGCGCTGATCTGGGCGCGCTGCGCGGGCGTGCCCTTGCCTTTGGCGTAGGCGGCGGCCAGTTCGCCTTTGAGCGCGGCCCATTCCCGGCGCAGCGGCGCCATGAGCACCGGTTCCACCAGCG
>JBAXGN010000223.1 GCA_037139415.1 Verrucomicrobiota bacterium
CCTGGTGTTCAAATTGGTATCAAGCTAAATCTGGCAGATGCGGTGTTCTGAAACTGGGCTGAGACTACAAATAAATGCCACCATTCTGCTGATCGCCGGACATCTCGGCATGCCGATCTCCACCACCCATTCCATTACCACCGCCATCATGGGCGTGGGTTGCGCCAAACGGTTCAACGCGCTGGACTGGGTGATTGTGGAGCGCATTATCTGGGCGTGGATCATGACCATTCCCGCCACGGGATTGCTGGCCTACTGCATTGTCCACCTGCTCGGCGGTTTGGGCTGGCACTAACCGGCGGGGACAGTTCGAGGTTAGTTGCTCTTAGACGAGCGCCCGGTCTTGCGAGCTCGCAACTGGTCGCGCAAGAAGGTGTCTTCGCCGGCTTGTTGCCATGCGGTCAGCCAGAGATCGCCCAATTCCTGTCCGGCCTTCAATAATTGGGCCGCCAAGAATTCCCGGCCCTTTAACCCGTTCTCGCCGGCGCCGGAAAACTGTCCGGCTTTTTCCACGCGATACACCGTTTCCACAAGCTGGCCCTGCGCCAGCAGGAAGCGCATGAGGTCCGGGAATAATTCGTCCTCCTTGGCGCCCTTCGCGCGCAAGGCTTTGGCGGGCTGCACCTGTTTGAGCAGCGCGGCGGTGTCCAGCCCCACCGTGTTCAGGTAGCCGCTGTCCATTTGCTGGTGGAAACCGCGATCAGTGGTGTAGCCTTGCGGGTTCGGCCCCACCCAGCCGTTGAAATGCTTGGTGGTGTGCAGGGGTTGGGTGGCATCGCCGACAAAATGCCCCATCACGCCCATGATGTAGATGGTGTTTTGCCGGGCGTTGGCGATTTCCTCCGGCGTGCCGAGTTCCTCAAAGGTCTTCAGATAGGAGAACTGGGATTTGAGTTTGCCGTAGTATTCATTGATGGTCCAGGGCAGCAAGCCGGACAGCTCCCGGGTCTTGTCACTGTTCCGGTGCTGGCCAATGGCCGGCAGGCGGTCCGCGTGCGCGGTGCGGGCGGCGGCGAGTTGCGCGGTGAACACATGCCGGAACGGGCTCACGGTGTCAGGCGTCAAGCCCACCAGCTCCAAATCCTCCAGGTCCATATAATGATCCGGCCCGTTGACGTGCTTGAACGTGTTCTCCGGGCTGTTGCGCCAGCGATCCGGCTCGCCGGACAAGAAGGCGATGCGCTCTGCGACGTCCGCATTGCGGATGAAGTCCGGGAATTCCTTGGGCAGCGCGGCCAGGGCGATCTGGTTCACCACCCGATGGTACGTATAATCCCAGGCAAACAATTCCGAGGAACTGCCGAGCAATCCCATGACAACCGCCACGAACCGCATGTATTTAAAAAACATGGGCGAAGGTATAGCACGGCTTTTGGAAAAAGAAACCGTAATTGGCCCGGCGGATTGTTACTGTGGTGTTACATTTTCCTGCGCCACGCTGCGCACCGCGCCCTGGGCGAGGCGGGTAGCCAACACCTGGCCGGGCTTGACCTCGGCGGCGTGGCGCAAGATGCGCCCGGTGACCGCGTCGCTGGTAATCGAGTAGCCGCGGGCGAGCGTCTGCTCGGGAGAGAGCAGGCGCAAGCGGGTTTCCAGGTGGGCAAGCGCTTGCTGGCGCGCTTGCAGGGCCGCGCGCGCGTTTTCCACAAAGCGTTTGCAGGCCTGGGCAAGCTGCTCCCGGCTCTGCTGCAGACGCTGGCCGGGCTGAAGACGCAAGAGCCGATGGCTGAGATGCGCGGCATTGGTTTGCGCCTCCCGCAGGCGCTGCGCGGCGACCCGCGCCAGGCCCGCCTGCAAATCATCCAGCCGCTGATAATGCTCCTGGATTTGCCGGCGCGGATGCCGGCGCTGCAAGCGCTGGCAAATAACTTCCAGGTTCTCCCGTTCCCGCTCCATCCGCTGATGCACCCGGCGGTGCAGCCAGCCGCTCGCGTCCGCCACGAGTTCGCGGCTGGCAAACGCGGCTTCGGTAATGATCTCCGCGCCCGCGCTGGGCGTCGGGGCGCGCAGGTCCGCCACAAAATCGCTGATGGTGAAATCAATCTCGTGCCCCACCGCCGAAACCACGGGCAAGGCGGATGCGTGAATCGCCCGCGCCACGACCTCCTCATTGAACGCCCACAAATCCTCCAAACTGCCGCCCCCGCGCGTCACCAGAATCAGGTCCAACGCGGGCCGGGCATCCGGCGCGCTGGCGGCCCATTCGTTCAGCAGTTTGATGGCATCTGCTATTTCCTGCGCCGCGCCCACTCCTTGCACCCGGCAGGGAGCCAGAATAATTTCCAGCCACGGCTGCCGCCGCTCAATCACCGTCAGCACATCGCGAATCGCCGCGCCGGTTGGGGAAGTCACCAGCCCAATGCGCTGGGGCATCCGGGGCAGCGCCCGCTTGCGCTCGGGCGCGAACAGCCCTTCGTCCGACAACTTCTGCTTCAGCTTCTCAAAGGCCGCCTGGAGAGCGCCGATCCCCTGCATCTCCACCGCCCGCACGATCATCTGGTACTGCCCGCGCGCCTCATAGACCGTCACGTCGCCCTGGAGGACGACCTTCTGCCCGTCCTGCAGCAGGTTGCGGTGCGAGACCGGCTCGCCGCGAAATAGCACACAGGCGAGCTGGGCGCCGGCGTCCTTCAGCGTGAAATAAATATGGCCGGAAGATTGGCTGCGCAGGTTGGTGATCTCGCCCGTCACCCACACGGTCCCCACCTGCTTTTCAAGCAGGCGCTTAACCTGCGTCGTCAGGTCCGAGACGGACAGCACGCTGCGCGTCTGTTCCGGGGTGAACAGCTCTCCAAAGTTCCACTGGGATTTGGCCGGGCGCGCCATGCGGTGATGGATTTATTGCACCGGGGTTTCCGGCAGCAGCTCCGAGATGCGCGTGATGCTGGTCGCCTTGCCGGTCGCATCGTCAATCTCGATCAGCGCGCCCTGCAGGATGACGCGGGTTTTGGCCACCTCGAACCGCTGCGGCATGTTGGTGCGGAACCGGCGGATCACCGGCTCGATCTCGCGCCCCAGGATGCTGTCATGCGGGCCGGTGAAACCCGCGTCGCACAGGAACGCCGTGCCGCCGGGGAAGATCTGCTCATCGGCGGTTTGCACATGCGTGTGCGTGCCCACCACGGCGCTGACCTGCCCATCGAGCATCCGGGCCAGCGCGATCTTCTCGGACGTCGCCTCCGCGTGGACGTCCACGAAAATGATCTTCGTCTGCTCCCGCAAGTGCGCCACTTCCGCCTCGGCGACGTTAAACGTGTTCTCGATTGCGGGCATGAACGTCCGGCCCTGGATATTGAGCACGCCCACGGACGGCTTGCCGGGCCGCTCGAAGATGACGGCGCCGCGACCAGGCGTCTCCACCGGATAATTGGCCGGGCGCAGCAAGCGCGATTCCTTGTAAATCAGCTCCATCACCTCTTTCTGATCCCAGACATGGTCCCCGGTGGTGATCACGTCCACGCCCGCCTCAAACAGCTCGCTCGCGGTGCCCGGCGTGATGCCGTTACCGCCTGCGGCGTTCTCCCCGTTGGCGATCACAAAGTCCAGCCCGTGCCGCAACTTCAGGCGCGGCACCAGCGCGCGCACCGCCCGCCGTCCCGGTTGCCCCACGATATCTCCGACAAACAATAACTTCATGCCCCCAGCCTAGCGGTCCCCCGTCCGCTTGTCGAACCCCAAACCAAGGGAAAGCGAAAAATCCACCATCACGCCGCCTTTTTCATTGCTTCAGCCGCGCTACTCCGGTATGCATCCGCCCATGGTCACCTCCACGCATTGGACAGCCGGGAAAACAGGCGCGGGCGCCTTGCGCGCGCCGCCGCTGCCCGGAGCCAACGCCCTGATTAATCCGCCGGCCCCCAAACCTGCGTGAACCCCTCCTACCTCCAGCCTGAATACGACGTGGTGATCATTGGCGCCGGCATGGGTGGGCTGACCGCGGCCGGCATCCTCAGCCGCGCGGGCCTTTCCGTCTGCGTGCTGGAGATGGCCTCCAAGCCCGGCGGTTATCTCGCCGGTTTCCAGCGCCAGCAGTTCCGCTTCGACACCGCGATTCACTGGCTGAACCAATGCCTGCCGGGCGGCCTGGTGCATACCGTCTTTGAAGCGCTCGGCACGGATTACCCCAAGACCGCCCGCCAGCAGCGCGTCAAGCGGATCGTCGGCGACGCCCATGATTACCTGCTCACCGCCAACCCCGACGACCTGAAGGCGCAATTGCAGCGCGATTTCCCCCACGAAGCCCGCGGCCTCGGGCGCTTTTTTGACACCGCCAAACAGATCGGGCACCACTTCAACACCCAATCCATCGGCCTGCGCGCCTTTGAAACCCTGGAGGGCTGGGAGAAGGTGCGCTACGCCTGGCACGGCCTGCGCTTTATCCGCCCGTTCCTGCCCCACGTCTTCTACAGCGGGGATGCCGGGGTGAAGCGCGGCCTGCGCCGCTACTTCAAGGACGAGCGGCTGCTCGGCCTCTTCAGCAGCGAGCCCGACATGCTCTCCTGCCTGATCCCCATCGGCTGGTGCTACGCGGGCGATTTCCAGAATCCGCCCGCCGGGGGCGCGCAATCGTTTCCCGAATGGCTGGAACACCTGGTGACGAGCCTCGGCAACCACATTTTCTACCACAGCCGCGCCCACCAGATTCTGCTCCAGGACGGTCGCGCCTGCGGCGTGGCGTTTGAGCGGCACGGCGAACAATTCCAGGTCCGCGCCCGGCACGTCATCGCCACCGGCGACGTGGAGACCCTCTACGAAAAGATGCTGCCGCCCGCAGCGGTGCCCGAGGATTTGAAGGCGCGCCTGCGCAAGGCGGAACTCTACAGCTCCTCCCTGACCCTCTCCGTGGCGCTGGACTGCGATCCCGCCCGGCTGGGGTTCCATGAAGAAATGGTGCAGCTCACCCGGCAGGATGTCCCGCGCGCGGCGCTGAGCGGCGGCGATCCGCAACAGGCGGAGATCCTCGTCATGGCCCCTTCCCTCCGCAATCCCTCCCTGGCGCCGACGGGCCAGGGCACGCTGGCCATCTTCATGCCCGCCTGGATGCATCACCACCAAAATTGGCGGGCCGGGCGCGATGCGCAAGGCGGCTACGTGCGCGGCGCGGCCTACACCCAACTGAAAACCGAACTGGCCGAGGCCCTGCTCCAGCGCGTCGAGGCCCGCGTCGCGCCCGGCCTGCGCCAACACATCCTCTTCTACGACGTCGCCACCCCCATCACCCACTACCGCTACACCGGCAACAAAGATGGCACCATGATGGGCGCGCGTCCGGGCAAGGAAAACAGCCAAGCCAAAATCGCCCACTACCGCACGCCGGTGCCCAACCTGCTGCTGGGCGGGCACTGGGCCGAACTGGGCGGCGGCGTGCCCATCGCGGTCAAGGCCGGGTTCAACGCCGCCCTGCTGGTGCTGCAAAAACAGAACCGCGCCGCCTTCGCTGCCTTCGCGCAATACACCGGGCGGCAACTCGACGCCCCAGCCATCCGCCAACACCCCGCCCTCCGCCCCTACGCCAACGACTGGCAACGCCAACCAACCCCGGCGGAAATTGCAGGCAGCGTTCAAACGATCGGCCACCGGGGACCGCGCGCGGCGGACACTCCCGCCGTTTCTTGAGCCTTGACGGCCGCCATAAACATGGCAAGGTCGCCAAAACGTTTGCAAACAATTCCAATGCTCGGGCATATTTTAAATCGCGAGATCAAGCCACAGGAAATCAAGCAGTGGCTGCTGGTAAAACAGCCCATCAACTGGAAGCACTACTGCCTGGCTGGACTGGGTGCATACCTATTAACCGGCATCGCCTTCATCATCGAAACGTTCCTGTCATGGAACAAGGTGCTCCGCAGCATCAGCCACTGGCATTCCGAAATGCCGATGCTCGGTTGGCACTTCTATTTGATATTTGGGATACCCGCCGCGATTTCCTATGTGCTGCTGCTGCCCTTCCTTCGGTTTCCCAACCAGCGCCGCATAGCCATGGTGGCGATTGTGATAAGCTGGACCTATTTCCTGTACACGAATCACGCCGATTGCAAGGGCATGTGACGGGAACCCCAGTGTCGGAGTCGTTAAATTCCATGATCGGCATCCGGTAGCGTGACCGTGGAACAGCATTAGCTGGAATTCCAAACCACTCCGGTCGTTTTTTTGTCGCCATGCGTACGCTTCCGAGGCAGAATGCCGCCCATGAAAACCACGACGAACGTATGGCTGGGCGCAAGCGCGCTGCTCGCCTTCGTCGTGGCGTTGGTCTGCCTGCGAAGCAAGCCCGCCGAGCCCAGTTATCAGGGGAAGAGCTTGAGTGAGTGGGTGGGGAGAATTCCTCAGATCACCTTTCTCGAGTTCAACCTCGTGCCGGATTCAAACATGGTGCAAGTCGCAGAGGCCCTGCGGGCCATAGGCACCAATGCACTGCCAGAATTACTGGTCATGCTGGACGTGGATGACTCCATCGTCCACAAACTGATCCGCGCGATCAATCGCCGCCAGCATTACGTTAAAATCCCGATTGGACCAGAGCCAGATGAAAGCAGACTTCTGGCCATGGAGGCGTTCACCCTGCTGGGGGCAATCGCCAAGCCGGCCATCCCGCAACTAGTGGCCCGCTTGGATGGCTCGGACAAAACCTACCCTGCCGCGGCCGCCCTGGCAAGCATCGGCCCGGACGCCCATCCGCAATTATTGCAGGCCTTGCGCCACACCAACAGTGCGATTCGTGGAAAAGTTGCTGCCGGGATTGGTTGGAGTGAACCCAAGGGAGCATTCGCGGTGCCCAGCCTGATCTCAATGCTAGAGGATCAAGATAAAACCGTCCGCATGCTGGCAGTCTGGGCGTTAGGAAGAATCAAAAGTGACCCTGAAAAGACGATTCCCGCACTGATCAAGGTGTTAGCAGACCCAGACA
Source organism: Verrucomicrobiota bacterium (assembly GCA_037139415.1). Lineage (NCBI taxonomy): Bacteria > Pseudomonadati > Verrucomicrobiota > Verrucomicrobiota bacterium. The sequence goes on from JBAXGN010000223.1 coordinate 6,908, forward strand.
CGGAAGTTGCCTGGCGTGCGATATACTCACTGGGGCAATTCGGCACCAATGCCGCGCCCGCTTTGCCCGCCTTGCAGCAACTCCAGACGCGCCCGAATCTTATCTCGATACTAAAATCGGTGATCGAGAGCGCAATCAAGCAAATCTCTCCCCCACCACCGCCCGCGCGCCTCTAAATCCCGCGCTGCACCTCCTTTGGAGTGCGGCGGCAAGGCGGGGGGATGGGGGCCGCGACGCCGCTTTGGATTGGCGCGCAGGCAACTCTATGTTTTTCCCGCCCCGTTGAACGCAGGAATTCCGCAGGTCACCATTGGGGAGATTCAGTGGCCTCGCGCGCTCATTCCAGTGGACGAGGCAAATCCAAAGCGGTGTCGCCCGCCGCCACCATTTCCCCCTTCGGTTGCCACCGCACTCTCCAAAATCCCATGTACCAACAACTGGCAACAGCAACCGACCCCGGCGGAAGCGAATTGTCAGGAAAGCTCTGGTTGAAGAGGAGTCGTGATGATTTCGTAGCGTGGCTTCTTGCTATCACGCCGAATCATGCCAGCCTTTTCCAGCTTATTGAATGCATACTTCACTTTGCGATAAAACCCTTCAAAGTCCCGTGCACCGGTCCCAGGCTCAGACTGACGCCCCCATAATACCAGCGCAACCTGACGGGCACTTGCCCACCGGACTTTGGAAAAGTGATTGACCCGATAAATGATCCCCAAGGCATCCTTCAACAGCGCGCCCAATGGATCAAAGGTCAGTGGACCAAATTGGGTACGCAACTCTGCCGTATAATCCTCCTTCACCAAAATGCGATCCGCCACATAAACCGGATGCAAAGGCGGACTGTTAGGATGACGCGAAATAAGACCGGCAGTTTCAAGGGCATTAAGTTCGTTGAAGTGATTATTGTCAGGGGTGAGAATGATCGTATAGCGCAGCAGGCGATTCGCCCATTCACTTTTAATCAGGTAGGCCAATATGCGTTTCTGCTCCTCAGTCAGAACCCGTCCCTGCATCTTACTTTCGAGATATCCATCGAAAGATCGGAACAGTTCTTCCATGCGATCATCAAGCAACTTTCCCGCACAAATACAAAGGCCCAGTTCATCCTCCGAATACAGCCGGTAGTAAGGGAGGTCAATCGCATTTTGCAGGCACAAATTCGTCAAAGTTGCCATGCCGATGCCCTTGCCCTCCCATTTATTATAAACCATCAGCACACTGGCCAACTTGGGGTTGCGCGGTTTGGCTTCCGGGATGATTCGCCGCAGTGGGAGTGCGCCTTCTGGCACGTCAATTAACAGGCTGGCACGCAACGTCCCCGGATTCCGTATTTCAATCTGCCGTCCGGGCCGTATGGTGATGGTTATATATTTATTGATCGAATAATCTCGGTGCGCCAATGCGTTATTCACCGTTTCCCGTAACAGCGCTTCGGGATATTGCGGTTGGCTGCTGCCACCGCTTTCGGCGCTTACACCCACTTGAATATTGCGCAGAATGTAGCCCAAACTGGCATCCATCAGCGGCAAGACATTGTCAGCAAACACCTGTTTATCTTGCGCCACAACTTGCGGAACTTCCACATACCCATGCACGCGGCAACGGAAGTCCAACCGGTCGGCGGGATGCGTACCGCAAACCAACATCCCCAACGTGGTCACCTTGCCATCTACAATAAAACCCTTTCTGCTTAGGAAAGACGAAGCCATGCTCAAGTCCGCCTTAATGGTTTCAATTTTTACCTGCCGATTCAGCAACTGAATGTATTCATTCAACCGGTCGAGATTGATGTCTTCCAGCGTGGCTCCGGAAACGGGTGTCAATTCCCGCGACTGCCACGCGTCCTCCTTGTATTCCTCTTGGGTCGCAATCCGTTCCTCCGAAATCTTTCGATCACCGGTCAACACCCTGTCGCGAGCCTCACCATTCAGGAAACAAAACTTGCGTTCAGCCGGCAGTTCATCCACATAGAGGATGAGTATGCGTTCCCCCATGAATTCGCGCACCTCCCGTTGCGGAATCCACTCACACAAATCGAGTGCTTGATTACGGCGATCCGTAAACCGCTTGCCCAATGCCGCCACCTGTTCCTCGGCCTCCGGACGCCAGCCCGTGATCCGGTACTGTCGCTGGGGTTGCTGCTCTTCCTTAATTCCGAGCAAGAGGATGCCGCCCCGGGCGTTGAGAAAGGCCATTACGGATTGCGCAATTTGCGTCCATTCTCCGCGCGTGGACGGGACAGGTTTGATCTCAATGGTTTCCGTTTCCAGTTCCTCGAACCGGTTCAGGCGGATCAGCTCTTCCAGTCTTTGCAACAGGCGGTCAACGGTTTTCATGGTCGCGTTGTCAGTATGCCTCGCAGTACGCTGACATGCAATCTCTTCTTAACCGCAAGTGTGAAATCTCCGTCCGCAAAACCTGCGTTGAACTCCGCTCACATCTGAGGCAAGTTACGGTCATGGCAAGCGTCAATGAATGGGAAGATCGGTATTTGTCCGGCGATTTGCGCTGGGATAAAGGGGAGCCGTCGCCGGGGCTGGTGGATTTCCTCGCGGCGCAGCCGCAGCTTGCGCGCGGGGCGGTGCTGGTGCCCGGTTGCGGCACGGGGCACGACGCGCGCGCCTGGGCCAAAGCCGGGTTTGACGTGCAGGGCTACGATATTGCGCCGTCTGCCATCCGGCTGGCGGAGGAGCGCACCCGCGCTACCGGACTTTCAATCACATTTGCCCTGGGCGACTTCCTCACGGACCCGCCGCCCCGCCCGTTCGACTGGGTCTTTGAGCACACGCTGTTCTGCGCCATCCAGCCGGAGCGCCGCGCGGATTACGTGCGCGCCGTCTTGCGCTGGCTGAAGCCCGGCGGGCAATTCCTGGCGGTGCATTATATCATCCCGGACACTGACGGCCCGCCGTTTGGCACCACCCGCGAGGAAGTGCTCCGGTGGTTTTCCCCGCACTTGACGCTGCGGGAAGATTGGGTGCCGCGCTCGTACGCCAACCGCGTGGGGCTCGAACGCATTTTCTGGTGGACACGCCCGACGTGCTGACGCGCTGACGCCCCTCACCTTTCGCGCTTGTTTCAAACCCGGCTTTGCCGCACACTGCGCGCGATGAATAAGGCTTTTTACATCACGACCGCCATTGATTATGTCAACGGCCACCCGCATCTGGGGCACGCGTATGAAAAGGTGATCACCGACGTGATCGCCCGGGGACGCCGCGCGCTGGGCGAAGAGACGTACTTCCTCACCGGCCTGGATGAGCACGGGCAGAAGGTGCAGCAGGCCGCGCAGGCCGCCGGCAAAGCGCCGCAAGCCTATTGCGACGAACTCGCCGCCGCCTGGCAATCGTTCGCCGCCAAGCTGAACCTCACCAACAACGAATTCATCCGCACCACCCAGCCGCGCCACAAACAAATCGTGCAGGCCATCCTCAGCAAACTGCACGATCAAGGCGATTTCTACAAAGCGGAGTATCGCGGCTTCTATTCCACCAAGGAAGAAACCTTCCTGACCGAGAAGGATCGCCGTCCAGACGGCACGTTTGATCCTGTCTATGGCGACGTCGTCGAACTGGTGGAGTTCAATTGGTACTTCCGCCTCGGCCAACACCAGCAATGGTTGATGAACCACATCGAGCAGAACCCGGACTTCATCGCGCCCACCTCCCGCCGCAACGAAGTGCTGGGCTTCCTGCGCAACGAAACCCTGGGCGACCTTTGCATCAGCCGCCCCGCCGCCCGCTTGAGCTGGGGCATTCCCCTGCCCTTTGATCCCGAATACGTCACCTACGTCTGGTTCGACGCCCTCAGCAATTACGCCACCCTGCCCGGCGCGCTGGGCGATCCCGCCGTCTGCGAACCGCTCGGGCTGAAACCGGAGGATGCACTCAACAATACTTTCCCATCTGATCAAATACCTCCTAAAGAGACGATACTGAGGTTACCAAAACCCCGATGGCCGGGGGACACCGGCGTCACCGCACCCGCGCCGCACCTGTGGCCGGCGGACATTCACGTCATCGGCAAAGACATCGTGAAGTTCCACACCGTCTATTGGCCGATCATGCTCAAGGCCATGGGCCTGCCGCTGCCCAAGCAAGTGCTAGTACACGGCTGGTGGCAGAAGGACAACCAGAAAATGAGCAAGTCCTCCGGCAACGTCGTGGACCCGGTGGCCGTCATTGACGACTGGGGCGTGGACCCCTTCCGCTTCTACGTCGTCCGCGAACTCGCCATTGGCCCCGACGGCAACTGGACGGATGCCGGCTTTGCCTCACGCTACGCCAGCGAGCTGGCCAACGGCCTGGGCAACCTTGTCAACCGCTCCCTCTCCATGCTCAAGCGCTACCGCCAGGGCGTGGTGCCCGCCCGCCACGACGAACTGGCCGCCATCAGCCAAGAAACCCTCACCGCGGTGATGGCCCAACTGCGCGACTCCGACCTGCAAGAAGCCCTCATCACCATCTGGAAACTCGTCACCCGCGCCAACCAATACGTGGACCAGACCGCGCCCTTCAAACTGGCCAAAGACCCCGCGCAAGCCCAGCGCCTGGATGAAGTGCTCTACAACCTGGTGGAGACCTGCCGCGTGCTGGCCGTGCTGCTGACGCCATTCCTGCCCGGCACCGCCACCAAGATCTACGCCCAACTCGCACTGCCCGGCGAACCGCGCCTGCTCACCGAAGCGTCCTGGGGCGGCATCCAACCCGGCCACACCATCGGCGAAGTCCAAGCCCTGTTCCCACGCAGGGACCAACCGGCGAAGTAAAGCCTGAACCATGCCGGCTACTGACTGCGAACCCTTCGGGTTCGGGCGGTAGTCCTCCCCTATACCGCCTCGACGGTCAACGTCGCGCTGAGGGCGCTGACGCGGGGACCGTTATAGGCGATGGCCTGATATTCATAACTGGCCGCGGCGGGGAGCGTATCCTCAGAACACCGCATCTGCGCCGAATAATTTGATACCATTGGGGATTGGCGGGT
>JBAXGN010000224.1 GCA_037139415.1 Verrucomicrobiota bacterium
TTTAGCCGTCCAAAAAACCTGCTGAAAAACCCCCTGCAATTCACCGGAATCAGTAAAGCGATGAACAGCGAAGAGATCCAAAACGAACTGCTGAACTGTATCCGGCTGGCGGATCGCCGGGCGGCTAATCAGTTGTTGGAAACGTGGACGTCTGAGCATGGATTTGAGCGGCTGATTGTGGAGGTGCTGGAGCCGGCATTAACGCAGTTGGGCGAAGCCTGGCAACGGAAAGAGGTTTTCACCATCGCACAAGCCTACGTGGCCGCCAAAATTGTGGAGGATTCGCTGGTTCGTATCGCCGCTCAAACTCCGTCCGGGGCGGTGGCGGAAAAAGGCGCGGTGGTATTGGGCAACATCCAGGACGACTTTCATTCGTTGGGCTGCCGCTTGGTGGCCATCTTCTTGCAAAAAGACGGTTGGCGGGTCCATAATCTGGGCAACGACGTGGCTGCGTCCGTCTTTGTGGACAAAGCCCTTGAGGTCGGTGCCAGGATCATCGGCGTTTCGGCCATGATTTACACCACCGCGCAGAACATCATTCAGGTGCGCCAGGAGATTGATCGCCGGGGCCTGACCGGGCGGCTCCAATTGGCGGTTGGTGGCGCCATCTTCATGGCTCGGCCCGCGTTGGTGGCCGAAGTGGGAGCCGACGGCACGGCGGGTAACGCCTTGGAGGCTTCGCAATTGTTCGTGCGTCTTCAAGAACGGGCGGAAGCATTCACCCCGGCTCACGGATGACGGATGACTGGTCACCGATAAGTAACCTATGAACAGTCTGGAACGCATTCTCGCCACGCTGGCTGGACAGCCGGTGGATCGCCGACCGTTCAGCCTGACGCTTTGCCTCTATGGCGCGCGGCTCACGGGCTGCCCGTTGCCCGAATATTATTCCAACCCGACGGCCTACGCGCTCGGTCAGGCGGCGGTGGCGGAGCGCTTTGCGCCGGACATTCTCTTTGGGCCGTTTGCGCTGGCGGCGGTGGCCGAGGCCTTCGGCGCGGAAACCCGCTGGTTTCCCGAGCATCCGCCCATTCTCAAGCGCCCCGCCGCAACATCCGTGGCGGAGGCCTTGAAGTTGCCGCTGCCTGATCCGTCCGGACACCCGCGCCTGACCTATCTGCGGGAAACGACCCGACAAATGGCCGCCCAGAGCGCTGGCACCGTGCCGATTGCCGGAGTGCTCACTTGCCTGACGGATTTCCCGGCGCTGCTGGTGGGGTTCGAGGCGTGGATGGAATGCCTGCTCTTTGCACCGGAACAGGCGCGCGAACTGATGGCGCGGCTCAATCCATGGTTTATCGAACTGGCGAACGGGCTGCTGGAGGCGGGTGCCGCATTTGTCGCCATGCCCGCCGTGTTTATCTCACCCGCCATGTTGCCACGGGGAACGGTCACGGGGGTGACCTTGCCGGCCTTGCGCGAAGCGATGGCGGGCATCCGGGGCGCCGTGGTGCTGCATCATGCGGGTGGTCCGTTTCTGTCGCACTTGGATTTGTTACCCGGCTTGCCGCACCTGGCCGCCATGGTGGTGGATCATACGGATGATCTCGGTCTCTGCCGTGCCGCGCTGGGGCCTGAACCAACGCTGATTGGCGGGATGGATGGTCCCAACCTGGGCACGCTTTCCGCCGCAGGGGCAGCCGTGCAAGCGCGCGCGGCTCTGGAAAACCGGCGCGCGGACGCCCGCTTTATTCTGGGCTCGACGGGGCCGGATGTGCCGTATGATACCCCGCCGGAAAATCTTCTGGCGGTCCGCCGCGCAGTGGAAGAATTTGGGGGAACGCAGACATGAGCACGCCCGGTTCACTTCTGATCAGTTGTTCGGTGTTGCAGGCGGAGATCGAGTTGCTCCGGCGCACCGGGCGGCTGGATTGCCCGGTCGAGTTTGTTGAATCCATGCTGCACATGCACCCGGAGCGGCTAAGCCGTGTGCTCGACGCCTCGCTCAGTGCCGCGCGTGAACGGGGACAAACCGTGGTGCTGGCGTATGGCGATTGCTGCGCTGAAATGACCGATTTCTCCATGCGGCCCGGGGTCGCTCGGACGCCGTGCCAGTGCTGCTGTGATTTACTGTTGGGCCGGGCGGAGTTCCGGCGGCTGCGCCGGGCGGGTGCGTTTCTCCTGATTCCCGAGTGGATGCGGCGCTGGCGCCAGGTGTTTATGCATGAATTGGGTTTGAACCCGGAGAATGCCAAGGATTTGATGCGCGAGATGCATACCAAGTTGGTCTATCTGGATACCAGGGTGGCACCTGTGCCAGAGGCTGAACTGCGCGCTTGTTCGGAATATTGTGGCCTGCCGTACGAAGTCCATCCCGTGTCGCTCGAGGCCTTGGGCCAGAACCTCCAGCAAACGTTGCACCCGAATAACTCAACCACCAATCGTACTGCTGGCCCATGAATTCACACCCCCTTCCATCGGACCCTGCCTTTCCCGTGATGGCACTGGATTTGATCAGCCATCTCTTGGGCCGCGCCGATAACCCCGGGGAACTGGCCCGGTACCTGGCGGATGAATTACGCGACTTGACCGGGGCGCGCGGCATTTTGCTGACCCAATGCGGGGCAGCATTGGATGGCGCGGAGGACCGTATGCTGTGTCTGGAACCGACCCAATTCCGTCTTCGGGCGGAAGCGGGGCCGGACCTGCCCGCTCTGATTCGGACCGCACATCAACTGAAGACACCGGCGATTTGGCGGGCCGGGGATGAAGTTCCGGCAGCCGGCACGTTGGCGGCGCTGGGGTTTGCTTTGGCGCTCGTTTTCCCGCTGCGCGTGGGAGAAATTCAGGTCGGGTCCCTGGTCGTGTTTGGGTTACCCGACCCGGAGCGCCTGAACGAAGTGCGGGATTTGTTGCAAACGCTGGCGGGTATCGTGGCCCTGGTGTTGCGCAACGCCGCCTTATATCAGGATCAGGAGTGGATCATTGAGGAGCGCACGCGGGAACTGCGGGAGGTCGCTCAGTTCAACCGGCAAATCATCCGCAGTGCCCAGGAAGGGATCATCGTCTATGGCCCCGATTTGCGCTATCAGGTGTGGAATCCATACATGGAACAAATCAGCGGATTGGCCGCCCAGGCGGTGCTGGGCAAGCATCCGGCAGACTTGTTTCCGTTCTTAAAAGAACATGGCGTAATTGAACGCCTTGAAAAAACGTTGGCGGGGGAGCTGCCGGACACCATTGAGTTCCCGTATCATCTGCCGTCGATCGGCAAATCGGGCTGGGCCTCGGACGCCTGTGCTCCGTTGCGAAACGCGCAAGGCGAGATCATCGGGGTGATTGCGACCGTTCGGGACATCACCGGGCGCAAGCAGGTGGAGGAGGCGCTGCGGGAGGCGGAGGCCCGGCAGCGCAAGATGGTGGCCAACATCGGGGATGTGATCGTCATCATTGATCAGAATGGCATCAATCGTTACAAGAGCCCAAACCTCGAGAAATGGTTTGGCTGGCGGCCGGAAGAAGTGGTCGGGGCCAAGGCCCTGGACAACGTACACCCTGACGATTTGGCTCACGCCCAGCAGTTTATTGGCGCACTCGTTGAAAAACCCAACGTCCCCGCCACCACCGAATGCCGTTACCGTTGCAAGGACGGCAGTTACAAATGGATTGAATTTACCGGCGTCAATCTCCTGCACGACCCCGATATCCGCGGGATCCTTGGGAATTATCATGATATCATGGAGCGCAAGCGGTTGGAGCGGGAGCGGGTAAATTTGGAAGTCCACTTGCGCCAGCAGCAGAAGCTCGAATCCATCGGCACCCTCGCCAGCGGGGTGGCGCATGAAATCAACAACCCCATCAATGGGGTGATGAATTACGCCCAGTTAATCCTGGACCGATCTGGGTCGGATAGTCAGGCGCGCGAATATGCCAAGGAAATCATCCACGAAACCGAGCGGGTGGCCGTCATCGTCCGCAGCCTGCTGCAGTTTGCCCGGCAGGAGAAGCAGGCCCACAGCCCGGCGCGGATGCAGGATATGATCGAACAGACCCTATCGCTCATCCGCACGGTCATCCGCCGCGACCAAATTACGCTGCAAGTCGAAGTGCCACCGGACTTACCGGCCATTAAATGCCGCAGCCAACAGATTCAGCAGGTGTTGATGAACCTGCTGACCAATGCCCGCGATGCCCTCAACCAGCGCTACTCCGCTCATCACGCGGACAAAATCATGCGTTTGGGTGCCGTGTATTTCGAGCGGGACGGGCGGCGTTGGGTGCGGATTACGGTGGAAGATCACGGCGCGGGCATCCCGGCTGAAGTTCAAGGGCGAATCTTTGATCCGTTCTTCACCACCAAGTCGCGGAGCGAAGGCACCGGGCTGGGACTTTCCATCAGCCACAGCATTGTGAAAGATCATCACGGGAAACTGTGGTTTGAAACCGAGGTGGGGCGGGGAACCAAATTTCACTTGGAACTGCCAGTTAATTGATTGCGGATTTCAGAATGCGGAATGCGGAATGGCGAACAGGTGTTTGGTCTTATCTGTGTGCATCTGTGTTTATCTGTGGTTCAATTCCGGACTTTTGACCACGGATTTCACGGATGGCACGGATAAAAACCAGCCAATTTCAGATTTCAGAATTGGGGGTTGGTCTTATTTGTGTTATCGGTGTAATGGTCTTCAGACTTATGAGGCCCCTACAAACTGTGCGAAATTACCGCAAAACACGGTTTATCTGCGGGCTCGACAGCGTCATCCCCGGCTGGTTATCGTGTCGGCATGAACTTTTTAGTAACAGGCGGGGCCGGGTTCATCGGTTCGCACGTTTGTGAACGACTTTTAAAAGCCGGGCACGCGGTGTGGACGGTGGATGACTTGAACCCCTTTTATGCGCCAGCGATAAAGCAGGCCAACCTCCAGGCCATCCAAACCGTGCCGGGTCGGTTTGAATTTATCTTGGGCGACATTACGGATGCCACGGTGGTCAACGCGGTTTTTGAACGCACCCGGTTTGATCAGGTGATTCACCTGGCGGCGCGCGCGGGGGTGCGGCCCAGCCTGGACGCTCCGGCCTTGTATCAACGGGTGAATGTCGAAGGGACTGTCAACGTGCTGGAGGCGGCGCGCCGCACGGGCGTGCGCAAGTTTATCCAAGCGTCCTCTTCCTCGGTCTATGGGGTGAATGCCAAGGTGCCGTTTTCCGAAGGCGACTCGATCTTCACCGCCATCTCGCCGTATGCCGCCAGCAAACTGGCGTGCGAGGCACTGGGCCATGTGTATCATCATGTCTATGGCCTCGATGTGGTGGCCTTGCGTTTCTTCACCGTGTACGGGCCGCGGCAACGCCCCGATCTGGCCATTCATAAATTTGCCAGGCGCATGTTGGCGGGTAAATCCATCCCGGTTTTTGGCGATGGCTCCACCGCGCGCGATTATACGTTTGTGGCAGATATTGTGGATGGCATCCTGGCCTGCACCCAACACGAGTTCGGGTTTGAAATCATCAATCTGGGCGATTCCAATCCAATCACTTTGAACCGCCTGATTGAGGTGCTGGAGCAAACACTGGGAGTTCAGGCACAACGCGATTGGATGCCGGCGCAGCCCGGCGATGTGCCCATCACCTACGCGAACGTGGAGAAGGCGCGCCGACTGTTGGGTTATGAACCGAAAGTGAAAATCGAAGCGGGGATTGCGAAATTCGTCGAATGGCTGCGTACCCAAGGCGTGGGAAAGGATTAAACTGCCACCGTTGTTATGACCAAAACAGCCAGGTTATTGCGGGAGTTGGTGGCGCTGCCAAGCGTCAACCCGGCGTTTTTGCCCCCTGGCGATCCACGCACGGGCGAACATCGGGTTGCTGATTGCCTCGCAGCCATGGCGTCACAAGCCGGAATGGACGTGGAATTCCAAAAAATATCCAGTGAACGCGCCAATTTGTTGGTAACCCTGTCGCCATCTGGAAAGGTACAGCGGCGAATTCTGCTTGCTCCGCACTTGGATACCGTGCCGTCGGCGAACCCGGAACAGATGGTCCCGCGCCTGAAACAGGGACGGCTCTACGGACGCGGGGCGTGCGACACCAAAGGCTCTGTGGCAGCCATGTTTCTGGCGATGCAGGCCATGGCCACGGCGCGGCGGCGTCCCAAACACACCGAAATTGTTTTCGCCGGATTGGTGGATGAAGAATCCGGCCAAGCCGGTTCGCGCGCCTTGGCGGCCAGCGGCATAAAGGCGGATCTGGCGATTGTGGGCGAACCCACGTTGCTCGAGGTGGTCACCGCCCATAAAGGGGATATCTGGCTGCGGATTCAAACCCACGGTAAAGCCGCGCATGGCGCCTGCCCGGATCAGGGTCGTAATGCCGTGCATGCCATGGCGCGCGTGGTGGATGCGCTGGAAACCGAGTATGCCGCGCAACTACGGCAGCGGACGCATCCCTTGCTCGGTCACGCCACGGTGAATGTGGGCCGGATCGTGGGCGGCACCCAGCCCAACATTGTGCCCGACCTGTGCGAGATCGCCATTGACCGGCGCACATTGCCAGGCGAAACCGACGCGGGTGTGCGGCGCGAAATCCAAACCCTGCTTCGCGGCCGAGGCCTGAAAGTGACCCTGTCCAATCGCAAAACCGGGACGTGCCTGCCGCTGGAAACCAACCCGCGGCTGGCGTTGGTGCAGGAGTTGCTGCGTGCTGCCGGTCGTTCGCAATCGCGCGGCGTCCATTACTTTTGCGATGCCTCCGTGCTGGCGCTGGGCGGCATCCCGAGCGTGGTGTTTGGCCCGGGCAACATCGCCCAGGCCCATACCAGCGATGAATGGATTTCCCTGGTCGAGTTGGATAAAGCGGCGCGTATTCTAACCCGTTTTCTTCAAGTGATGCCATAATCACTCCGCTGTCTCTCATTTTCCGTGAATACTGAATCCTCCAAGCTCAATTTTTTTCGTCAGAGCGGATGGGTGGTTATCGCCACCATGATGGGTGGCGTGTTCATGTACGCAGTCCATATCCTCGCGGGTAAAATGCCGAAGGCAGAATATGGGGTCTTTACCACCATGCTCCAAATCCTCAACCTGATGGGCATTCCCGCCATCGGCCTCCAAAGCGTGTTCGCCCAACAGGCCGCCGCCGCTCTGACGGAGGAGCAGCGCCGCGAATTATCTGGCACCACCCGCGCGGTGATGGCCGGCATTTTTGTCATCTGGGTGCTCATGGCCGCGCCATTGGTGATGCTTCACGATCGCCTGGTGCTGGCCTTGCAAGTCACGCACCCGTCCGCATTGTGGTTCACCCTGCTGCTCGGGTTGGGCGCTCTCTGGTTTCCGATCATGTGCGGCGTGCTCCAGGGACGACAGAACTTCCTCTGGTACGGCAACGTGTACATCATGAATGGCGTGGGCCGGTTCGCCGCCATCTTCGTTCTGGTCTATCTGTTGGGCGGACTCTCCCCGTCCGCCGTGCTGGGGGCGTTCATCGGGCTGGCTACGGCCACCGGGTTGGGAGCGTGGCAGAACCGCTTCTGCTGGACGGATCGGGCGATTTACCCGCAATGGAAACCCTGGCTGGCGCGCGTTGTTCCGCTGACGCTGGGCGCGGGCGCCACCATGTTCATGATGAGTGCCGACATGATTTTTGTGCAGCGCTATTTTGATCGCAATGAAACGGGATTTTATGCCGCGGCTGGCATGATCGGGCGCGCCCTGATCTTTTTCACCATCCCCATCTCCGCCGTCATGTTTCCCAAAGTGGTGGCCAGTGCCGCAAAATCGGAAAAGACCAATGTGGTCTTTCTGTCCCTGGGTGCCACCGCTCTGTTAGGCGCGTCGGCCTCCATTTTCTGCACCATTTTCCCCGAGCTGCCATTGCGCCTGGTCTATGATAAATCCTTCCTCAAAGTCGCGCCCTTGGTTCCCTGGTTTGTCTGGTGCATGTTGCCGCTGACGCTCGTGAACGTGCTGGCCAACAACCTGCTGGCCCGTCAACGCTATGGCGTGGTGCCATGGTTGGTCTTGCTGGCGGTGGCCTACGCCGGAGTGTTGGAATGGCAATTACCGGCGCTGGCGAAAGGACCTGACCTCATTCAATCCTTCTCCAGCGTGGTGCAAATCCTGGGCCTGTTCAGTTTGCTGCTTTTGACCGTTTGTCTGGTCTTCACTTGGCTGGATTTTTCCCGCTCCAAAGTTGTAAAGCCCTCATAATAAAGGTGATCCGATTCAAAAAATAGTTTAAAAAATAATTGAGGGTAGGACCGTATTTGTCCTACCCCCCCTGTTAGCCTGTACGCAGAAAGTATAACGAAAGGCTAACAATGAATACGCAAATACAACAGATGGAACTCGGCTTCAACGCGCGGAACAACCCGCGTCCCGTGCTGCGCCCGCAACGTCGCATGGCGGGTGCGAGTTGGTGGTTTATGCAGATGCGCGCCGCCGTGGATCGCGCCACCGACTGGCGCAACGCCCCGCCCGCCCCACCCGTGCAAGAACCCTTGGTGCTGGCCGCGCAGGGGCGATGAGGTCCCCCAGCTTCTCTCCGCCCATAACTCAAGGAGTTATGGTGCGATATAAATTGATGGCCGCATTGGTGCCTCCGGAGAGAAATATGTCTATGGCCCCATCACCATTCAAGGTGTTTGACCCGAAGGTCTCCCAATCCGGAAGCAGCAGATTATGTGATCGTTGAACGACATACGCCTGATTGGCAGCCCCCTGCAAGGTGAGCATGATCTGGCTGCCTTGCTGGCGTGTGGACGCAGCCACACATGCGGTCAATGAGTACAACGTGCCGAAATCCATGCCGCCAGCCTGCACCGTGGAACCATAAAGGCGACCTGAGCGCCCCATCGTCAGGCCGCTTTGTGGACAGCATCCCAGTGTATTCGGCGCAAAGTGTTGCACCACGGTTTGCACGTTACCGGTTTTATCAAACAAGCACACGGTTCCAACGTCATTGCTGCCGCCCCGGTCCGTGATTCCATAAAAATAGCCATTGGAAGCTTGCACCAGTCCAGACCATGGATTGCCGCCATTGACGCTGTTTATGCCACCGAATCTTCTCAAAATGGCATACCCGCTACCATTGGTGCTAATCCGATACAAAATACCGTTACCGTTTAACCCCACAGTATCCCCCATAGCCGTGCCATACAACATGCCGTCGCGGTTCAACACCAATGCGCCCCAAGGGTAGCAACCATCGGTGCCGCCAGTGAAAGTCTTCAGTACCGTGACGGTTCCGGTATTGGTGTTGGCAGCGTAAATTAAACCGCAGGAAGCAGTCCCACCATAACAGGTGGTTCCATAGACCATACCATTCGCATCAACGGTCAGGCCAAGTCCAGGCAATGACCCATTGACGGATAGAAAGGTACACACCACGGAGTAATTACTACCGTCTCGGTCCAGACGAAAGACCGTTCCCCGCTCAGACGCGCCACCACGATAGGTAGCCCCATACAATATTCCCCCTGCCTCCATGATGGTATAAGGATTTCGGCCATCACCTCCGGCACTGGTGAAACTCTTCAACACTGAATAGTTGTCGCCATTGGTGGATACTCGAAAAACAGTTCCGTAATTGGAGAAACCGCCAGAGTAAGTGACCCCATATAGCATTCCATCGCCGCTTTCACGCAGCATACTGGGATAACAACCATCGCCGTTGGTAGAAGTAAAATGGTGAAGCACAACAGCATTATTGCCATCTGGATTCATGCTGAAAATGGTACCCAAGTCGTTACTGCCGCCGCCTTCAGTAATACCATAGACTACTCCTGAACTGGATTGAAATACCGTGCCAGGATAACTTCCATCTCCACCGCTGACGCTGAAATGAAGAAACGGGGAGAACAATCCACCACCCTCGGGAAGTCCAAAAATGGTTCCGTAATCGCTGGCGCCGCCGCGGTAAGTGGTGCCGTATAGAATGCCATCGCTACCTTTTATCAGTCCAGCCTCAGGATGAGCGCCATTGGCATAAATGCCAAAAAAGTTGGTCAATTCCTGAATACCGCCACCGCCATCTTTCGCCAGCTTGAAAATTGTCCCGACATTATTGGTTCCTCCCTGGTAGGTAGTGCCATACAGTGCTCCATCACTGCCTTCCAATAACCTGGCGTGTGGATAGCGACCTCCAGCAGTATTGGTAAAATTGGCTACCACCGCATAACCGCTTCCATTCTGATTTAGCCTGAAAACGGTTCCCATATCCGCCAATCCGCCTTTACGGGTACAGCCGTACAGCAAACCGTCTCCGCCAAGCATAAGGCTGGCACAAGGAAACCGTCCTTCAATAGTGGTTCCGGTGCCCATAAAACTCCGCAATACAGCAAACCCGCTACCATCCTTGTTGATACTGAAAATTGTTCCACGATTGGTGATGCCGCCGACAAATGTTGTCCCGAAAAGGACGCCTTGGGAGCCTTCAATCACGGCGGCAAACGGCTTTCCGCCATCATTGGTTCTTCCTGTAAAACTTTTCACTATGGCATAATTGGCTCCATCGGGATCAAGCCGAAACAACGTTCCCCGGTTGCTGGCACCGCCACCGTAAGTAGTTCCGTACAGTTTGCCATCACTTGCCAGAATGAGTTCCGCGCGCGGATACCTGCCATCCAATCCATTGGTAAAAAAGTGTTTTAGAATGATATAATTGCCGCCTTCCGAAGCCAGCCTAAAAACCGTCCCGGCATCGTTACTGCCGCCATAGCACGTGGTGCCATAGAATATGCCATTACTGCCCTTCAACAATCCCGCGTAAGGCCGGGCACCATCCCCATTGGTACCGCTAAAACTAAGCAGCACTTGGTAATTCGTTCCCGCTCGGTTCACTTTAAAGACCGTGCCCATCCCATATTGGCCACCATATTCCGTGGTTCCAAACAGGTCGCCGCTATCTCCTTCGCTTAACGCAGCGCGCGAATTTGCTCCAGACAAATTGGCATGTCCGAATGACTTTAATAACGTGCTTTCTGAATGCGCTGTCACCAGTACTCCGAAAAGCAACGCCAAAGTTACAGCCATCCAGCCGCGCTTTCTGATTTGCTCATATACAGACTGGTAGAAAGGCCACTTCATATTGCAATCTCAGCGTGTCCCCGCTTTCCCAACCAGTCTTGGCGCAACGTGACCATCAAAGTAAAGCGCATTGCGTGTTTTTCCATGCACAGGTTGGTCTGGTAAATCAAAACGCCAGGAAAGTAATGTGTTGGTATAATTCAATTTGTCTGCGTCCATGATACTGTACACCTTGGATAAGGGTTGCTGCGCTTGAATATCCGCAATGGTATGAGGATATTCCAAGGGCGAAGGATATCCGAAGGGTTTAAAAGTCAGGTTGTAAGGGTCCTCAGGAACCATTCCATCATTCAGCGCATACGAGTACCGGATGGAAATAGTCGTCACTAAATAAGCGGTGTTATACCGCTCAAATGCCGGACAAAAAAGTGCTCTGACATCGGTACGGGTACTGCTTGGAGCCGGACTGCCCAAATAGGTGGCAAGATAATAGGATAAAGAAGACTTGGAAGTTGTAGTGTACCCGGGTGTTTGGCCCGTGAGCAAACCAATGTTTGCTTTTGGACCAGGGGGAAGATAATCTGCGTTTTCATCCGCAAACATTTGAATGGCCTGCCCCACTTGTCGAAGATTGTTAGCACAGGTGACTTGTGGCACCCGGCTTTTTGGCTGGCCAAAAACTGGAAGTAAAAGCAAAACTAGCACGGCAATGATCGCCAATAGATCAGTTCGCGTAAAACCGGCACAGCCCTGAGTTCTCCGCATCGTGACTGGAGATATTAAAGTTCGCGTCCAGTGGTTAACCTATCTTTCGACACTGGCGGCATTTTTTTTGAAGGAACGATGGATTCA